>CAMBQX010000117.1 GCA_945870085.1 Bifidobacterium breve
CGATAGGCAATATCTGGATTAGTTATTGACAGAGCCCGAGTTAGCCGCGTCAACCGGGTTGCGAAAACAAATGCCTCCGCACCAATGGCGAGCACCCCACCCCTTGCCAGATGCAAATACACCCGGGCGTATGGCTCCATGGACCCGGATATATCTGCGATAAAGACGATGCGCCGTGGGCGTGGGACTCGTGCGCGCTTGACCAGCTTTACCGGATCGCCACCGGTTCGATAAGAAGCTCGCAGTGTCTTACGAATATCCAAGCGCCTGCCGGCAGTATTCGTCCTTTCGCGTCGCCCTTTGCGCATGGGAGGTACCAACGGCAACTGCTCGATCAATCTCCGAATGAGAATTAACTCCTCCTCGGTCACCGCAGCGAAGTCTTTATTCGAAAGGCGCTCGTCGGTGCTCATCACAGCGATCATGCTGGCCTCCTCGGTGCCATCTTCACTTTCATCACGCGCACCCGGTGTAGCGCTGGTTCCGCGGGGGTTGTTATTCGACTCCCCTGTACGTTCGGGGTCTCCCGGCCTGCGTTCACCGGAAGGCGCGGCCGATGCTGGCGCTTGATTTGAACTTTCACCCCGAAAGTCAGCCATGTCAACAATGCCGCGAAACACCTGAGCAAATACCCGATCATAAACATCAACTTGGTCGTGTGCGGTGATCAAATTGACCCGGCCCAGCCAATACAAATCGGCCAGGCTCTGCGGCTCTGCCAGGGTTACGGAAGTCGCAAATCTTGCACTTCGCTCGGGAGTAACCGGCACTCCTGCCGCATGAAGTAAGTGGCCGAAAGACCCCGCAATGTGCGCGAGCTCAGGCACCGGCGACCCAGTCAAAGCCTTGCTCTCGCACTAAGTCCTGATCTTCTCGGTACTTAAGGACTGAACCCAAAGTCTGCGAAACCGCTTCAGCGCTCAGCCGTTCAACGCCTAACAGCATTGACGCATGTACCCAGTCGATCGCTTCAGCAACACCCGGTGGTTTTTGCACGTCTAAGCTGCGAAGCCGCTGCACTGCTCCTGCTATTTGCGCAGCTAGCTCTGGTGAGGCAGCTGGGACCCGCAAACGAACAATCGATATGGCGTGCTCAAGATTCGGGTAGTCAATCCAGTGGTAGAGGCAGCGCCGCTTCAGAGCGTCATGCAGATCGCGAGTCCTATTAGATGTCAAGATCACAACTGGCGGAATTGTGGCCCGCAGCGTGCCGAGCTCCGGAACAGTGACGGTCGACTCGGCCAGCATTTCAAAAAGGAATGCCTCAAACTCCTCATCAGCCCGATCGATTTCGTCGATTAATAAAACCGCAGGGTTTGGACCTTGGTGTTCAAGTGCTCGCAATAGCGGGCGCTCGACTAAGTACTCTCGACTGAAAAGGGATTCTTCGGCGAGATCGGCTCCGCGAGCCTCCGCAAGTCGGATCCCAAGTAACTGCCGAGGGTAGTTCCACTCGTATAAAGCTTCAGAGGCGTCAATCCCTTCGAAGCATTGCAGTCGAATGAGCGGGGTGTCGAGCATCGTCGCGAGCGCTTTGGCCGCTTGAGTTTTGCCTACACCGGCTTCACCTTCCAGCAACAAAGGTTGCGGGAGGCGAACGGCACAAAATAGCGCCGTGGCCAGGCCAATTTCGGTCAGGTAGTCATGCTCAGCAAGCCCTGCGATCAAGTCTTGTGGTGATGAAATTTGGTTGGCGATGTTCACGCGACTCCCGCGAACTTGGCTGGATCACTCAGAAACTTTTCCTTGCAGCCAAGGCAGCAGAAGTACCAGCGAGAACCGTCATGATCAGCGTGAATACTGGAATCAACCGCCGCAACAACCATGTGGCAGATCGGGTCATTTGCCAATGCTGCGTCACTGGCTGAGTCACCGGCGTTCACCACATCGCCTTGCCCGGCCCCGAGTAATGGCAGTTCTCGGATCCTTTTCGGAGCTCGCCTACCTTCAATGATCTCAGCAAAAATTGAAAGGGCGATCTCTTCAGGGGTTTGTGCGCCGATATTTAACCCGGCCGGGGCATGTACGCGAGCCAGCATGTCAGGGGTGACATCGAGTGAATCGAGTACGGCGGATGCTCGCTTAGGGCTGGCAACAAGCCCGACATAAGGAACATTGGCCTTTAAGGCTGCGATTATGGCCGCTTCCTCTTCATCGCCGTGCGAAGCAAGAATTACCACATCAACACTGGTAAGTGGCCCCGCCACCCACTGAGCGACCTCATAGCCCAGGGTAGAGCCAATGGCGCTTAAAGCCTGAGCAATCGGGCTATCACCAAGTACTAGCACGAGCGGTGCTGGTAAAACCGGCTCCATAAAAATCTCCAAGGTGCCACCGGAAAGGCATGGGTTGTGAACCACCAACTTCCCGTGTTGGTCAGGTTCAGGGATTGGTGCGATTCGCAGCAGTACACATTCGCCGGTTTCCAAAGCCGAAAGCCCTTGGGCTCGCACCGTGGCCTCAGCACATTGCCCACCAACGAAACCCACCATGGTTCCGTCACCCAGGATCAGTGCTTCATCACCTGGCTTGGCTGAAGTTGGCTTCTCCGCAAATACAACACGGGCGTGCACGAAAGGAATCCGACTAGCCGTTAACTGATCGGCCCTTTCGCGCACTGCCCGTCTTGTCATGCTCAACTTTCTTCAGTTACTCGATTGCCATATCCACGCGGATGGGATTGCCTTGAATCGCCCGCCACACATTGGATGGGGTCAAAGGCATATCGGCGTGCCGCACCCCAAATGGGCTCAGCGCATCGATTACCGCATTTACCACCGCTGCTGGTGATCCAACTGTCGCTGATTCACCAACACCCTTGGCCCCGATCGGGTGATGGGGTGAGGGGGTAACGGTTTCACCAAGCTCCCAGTCCGGGCATTCTACGGCCGTCGGGAGCAGGTAGTCCATGAAGGAACCACCAAGGTTATTGCCATCGTTATCGAAGGCAATTAGCTCCATTAGGGCCATTCCGACACCATCAGCTAAGCCACCATGAATCTGGCCTTCGACGATCATCGGGTTAATGCGCGTGCCGCAGTCATCAACCGCAATGAATCTACGTACTTTGACTTGCCCGGTACCTGGGTCAACATCAACAACGCAGATGTAGCAACCGTATGGATAGGTGAGGCTCGGTGGGTTGTATACCGCCGTCGCGTCCAGGTGGCCTTCAACCCCTTCGGGCAGTTCAAGTGAACTGTGCGAAAGCAGGGCGATTTCAGCAATTGTCTTACCCCGCTCCTTATCACCCTTCACATACCAGCGACCCAACTCCCAGTCCAGGTCATCTGGTGCACACTCCAAAGCTGCCGCCGCAACAATGCGAGCGCGATCACGAACCTTGCGCGCCACCACCGATGCTGCAGCGCCCGAGACAGGAGTAGACCGCGAACCATAGGTACCGAGACCAAATGGAGTGTTATCAGTATCGCCGTGAAGGACTTCAATATCCTCTGGTGGAATACCCAGCTCATGGGCGACAATTTGCGCGAAAGTTGTCTCATGACCTTGCCCTTGGCTCTGCACTGACAAACGCAGTTGCGCTTTGCCGGTCGGGTGTACGCGCAATTCAATGCCGTCAGCCATGCCTAGGCCGAGGATGTCCATGTCCCTGCGGGGGCCCGCGCCTACTCCTTCGGTGAAGAAGGAGATCCCGATACCCATGTATTCGCCACGGGTACGTTTTTCGGCTTGCTCACGACGAAGTTCGTCGTAGCCGGCCATCTCCATCGCCACCCGCATCGTCTTTTCATACTGGCCTGAGTCATACTCCCAACCGGTCGGTGAGGTGTACGGGAACTGCTCTGGACGCAACAGATTCTTCAAGCGAAGTTCGGCCGGATCCATCTGCAATTCCTGAGCTAGACAATCCACCACCCGCTCAATTACATAAGCAGCCTCGGTAATACGGAACGAGCACGCATATGCGACCCCTCCCGGGGCCTTATTCGTGTATACCGGCGTCACTTTGCAATGGGCATCTGGATAGTCATATGAACCGGAGAAAATATTGAAGAAACCTGCCGGGTAATTAGTCGGCTGGGCCACCCCATTAAATGCACCGTGATCTGCCAGCACATCTACGTCCACGGCCAAAATCTTGCCCTCTTTGGTGGCTGCGATGGAGGCTGTCATGTGGTAGTCGCGAGCGAAACCCGTGGAAATCAGATTCTCGTTGCGATCTTCCATCCACTTAACTGGCTTACCGGTAACGATCGTGCCGATAACCGAAAGCACGTACCCGGGATAGACCGGCACTTTATTGCCGAACCCACCACCGATATCTGGGCTGATAATCCGGATTTTCTGCTCTGGGAGCCCAGCTACCATCGCGTACACCGTGCGGTGCGCATGTGGTGCCTGTGTTGTCGTATACATGGTCAATTGACCGGTAACTTTGTCAAGATATGACACCGAGCCGCAAGTTTCCATGGGTGCCGGATGTACCCGTGGGTACATGATCTCCTGAGTGACAACCACGCAATTGGGGTCTGCCTTAGCAGCAGCCATCGCCGCGGCTGTCGACTCGGCATTACCGGATTCCCATGTTTTGTTCCCGTGAACGTCAGTAATGCTGTTATCCGTTTGACCCTTGTCATCACGAATAATTGGCGCTCCAGCATCCATGGCGCGCTTTGCATCCATGACCGGCTCCAATATTTCGTAATCGACATCGATCAGCTCAAGTGCATCCTTGGCGATGTAGCGGGTGTCAGCGATGACATAAGCCACCTCCTGCCCTTGGAAACGAACTTTGTCGGTGGCAAGAACTGCCTGCGTATCGTAGGAAAGAGTAGGCATCCAGGCGAAGTTGTCACCGAGTAGCGATGGACGCGGAATACCCTCGAGGATCTTTCCGGTAATGACGGCCACTACCCCTGGCAGTGCTTCTGCGGCAGAGGCGTCAATCGAAATAATCCGCGCGTGCGCGTGCG
Source organism: Bifidobacterium breve (assembly GCA_945870085.1). Taxonomy (GTDB): domain Bacteria; phylum Actinomycetota; class Actinomycetes; order S36-B12; family S36-B12. The sequence continues at coordinate 4,938 of CAMBQX010000117.1, forward strand.
GACTGCGCAAGATGGCGCTGTGCAGCATTCCCGGTAGATTTACATCGTCCACGTAGTTACCTTGGCCGCGCACGAAACGTGCGTCCTCAACTCTACGCATGGAACCAAACCCGATTGGGTTACCAGCCGCACTCAGCGGCACCTCTTCAACTGCGGTCATGCTGTCACCTCACTTGTCGCTGGATTCTCCGCGGCCCATTGGATTGATGAAACAATATTTTTGTATCCGGTGCACCGGCAGATTTGGCCAGAAATGCACTCCCGAATTTCTTCCTCTGACGGATTCGGATTGTTATCCAAAAGCCAGCGTCCTGTCATCATCATGCCGGGAGTGCAAAACCCGCACTGGAGACCATGGCACTCGATGAAGCCCTTCTGGATGGGATCAAGCTCCCCACCTTTTTCTAGCCCCTCAACCGTGGTGACCTCATGGCCATCGGCTTGGGCGGCCAGCATCGTGCAGCTCTTGACCGGTGAGCCATCGACCCAGACCACGCAAGTTCCGCAGTTTGAGGTATCGCAACCCCAGTGCGTGCCACGAAGGCCAGCGTCTTCGCGCACGAAGTGCACCAGTAATTTCCGGGGCTCAACTTCACTTGTTACCGGCGTTCCGTTGATCGTGATAGTTACTT
>CAMBQX010000118.1 GCA_945870085.1 Bifidobacterium breve
TATTGGTTGGCCTCGCTGCAGATCGCGCCGTTAACACGGCAACGATCACCCCAATTTCCTCGTCAGTGGGCATGCCAGCGACGATACGAATATCTGAAGCCAAGGATGGGTTCACAGCGGGATATTGCCATGCTTCTTTGGCGGGCGCGTGGCTCTCTTATTGCGTAGCGCACGCAGCCCGCGCGTAACAATCAGGCGAGTCTCATGAGGCAAGATGACGCGATCAACATAGCCGCGCTCTGCGGCGATATATGGATTCGCCAAAGTATCTTGGTACTCGGCCAACAGGCGGGCGCGCTCGGCCTCAGGGTCGGTTGATTCAGCGAGCTCTTTGCGGTACAAAATATTGACCGCACCTTGCCCGCCCATAACCGCGATCTCGGCTGTGGGCCAGGCCAAATTCAGATCGGCACCCAGGTGCTTGGACCCCATGACGTCGTAGGCGCCGCCATAAGCTTTACGGGTGATGACGGTGACAAGGGGCACGGTGGCTTCGGCGTACGCGTAAATCAATTTCGCGCCGCGTCGGATGATGCCGTTCCATTCTTGATCGGTGCCGGGTAAGAAGCCGGGAACGTCGACGAAAGTCAGCACCGGGATGTTGAAAGCATCGCAGGTGCGCACAAAACGTGCGGCCTTCTCCGAGGCGTCGATATCTAATGTTCCGGCGTACTGCATGGGTTGATTTGCCACGACTCCGACGGAGTGCCCCTCAACTCGTCCGAACCCGCACAAAATATTTGGTGCGAAAAGGGCTTGGGTTTCCAGGAAGTCACCATCGTCAAGAACATGCTCGATCACCCGATGCATGTCATATGGCTGATTAGGGGAGTCAGGAATTATGGTGTCGAGTTCGCGGTCTTCATCGGTTATTTCGAGTGATATCTCCACGTCATAGATCGGTGGGTTCTCAAGATTGTTGCTGGGTAAATAGGAGAGCAGTGCCTTCAAGTAATTGAAGGCATCATTTTCATCGCTGCCCATGTAATGCGCTACACCGCTTTTAGAGTTGTGTGTTAGCGCACCACCGAGATCCTCAAACTCAACATCCTCGCCCGTTACGGTCTTGATTACATCGGGCCCGGTGATGAACATGTGCGAGGTTTTGTCGACCATGATGGTGAAATCGGTGATAGCCGGTGAGTAGACCGCGCCGCCGGCACACGGACCCATGATCATGGAGATCTGCGGGATTACTCCAGATGACTGCACATTGCGGTAGAAAATCTCACCGTATAATCCAAGTGAGACGACACCTTCTTGGATACGCGCACCACCTGAATCGTTGAGGCCGATAACAGGGCAACCGGTCTTCATGGCGAGATCCATGACTTTGACGATTTTTTCGCCGAAAACTTCGCCGAGGGAGCCACCGAACACGGTGAAATCCTGAGCAAATACGCAGACCGGGCGGCCATCAACGGTGCCATAACCGGTGATGACGCCGTCGCCGTATGGCCGATTGTTCTCCAGCCCGAAGCTCACCGAACGGTGCTTGGCCAGCCCATCAAGTTGCTGGAAGGAGCCCTCATCCAGAAGGGCCTCAATGCGCTCCATCGCGGTCAGCTTGCCCCGGGCGTGCTGCTTTTCAACTGCTGAACCGCGCCGATCGATGGCTTCAGCCCGGCGGTCAAGCAAGATCTTGGCTTTGCCCGCGGTGGTGTGCGGGTCGGGTGCTGCGGTCATGGGCTTCCTCCTCGTCGTACCTTAGCCATTGTGAATATTGGTAGGTCGGAGGCAAGGTGGTCGCGCGAGCCACTAGAGGCACTATCGGTCAGGCGGTGGCTCGCTCACTATCCGCCCGCACCCGGGGAGAAGCCCTGGCCGGAGCCACGGCTACTGGCCACCACCGGCTCAACGAACACCGAGTTAGCGGCGGTATTGGCCGGTGGGCGGGTACCAGAGGGCACCTGCGTGGTGGCCGAGCATCAGTCCGCGGGCAAGGGCCGCCAAGGTCGGGTTTGGGAGAGCCCAGCCGGTGCGGGGTTGTGGTTATCGGTGGTGATCGACATTGCCGCGGTGGCTCCGGTGCACCGTGGCCTGTTGCCGCTGGCCGCCGGTCTGGCGATAGCCGACGCGCTGAGCGAGATCACCGGGCTCGAAGTGATGCTGAAGTGGCCTAATGACATCGTTATTGACGGGCTGGCACGTGAAGGATCGCCCGGGCCGCGCAAATTGGGTGGCGTCTTGATTGAAGCCGCTGACCAAGCTATCGTGGGCTGCGGGGTCAACGTCAGCGGTGCGGTAACTGAGCTGCCAACCCCCCAAGCTACCTCGTTATTCCTCGAAGGTTCCCCGCCGGTAGACCGGGGTCGGTTACTAGCCGCCGAACTGAGCCACTTGCGGCGCCGGGTCACCCAATGGCGCGCTGGCTTGGGCCTTATCGGTGACTATCGCGAGCGGTGTTTGAGTCTAGGCCACTCGGTTCAGGTCATGCTTCCAGGCGGCGAGATATTGGTCGGCGTGGCGACCGCGATTAGCCCTGACGGCCAATTAGTGGTCACCGACTCGCAGGGAAATACCCGGTCTGTTGCCGCTGGCGATGTAATCCATGCAACGATCTAGCCATGGCCTACCCAAAGAAGTTGCTCTCACCCGGTGAATCAATCAAGTTTGAAATGCGTCCCCATTGGCGGGCACTGATCTTGCCGATGATCGTGCTGATCGCCTTGGTGTTTTTTGGCACCTGGCTTTTCTTCCTAACCGATAGTTCCATCCTGCGATGGATCATTGGGCTAGGAGGCATCGTTATCTTGCTGTTCGGGGTGTTGATCCCATTTTTGCACTGGATAACGACGCAGTATGTTTTCACCGACCGCCGCATCATCGTGCGCCAAGGCCTGTTGACGAAGGAAGGGCGTGATGTGCCGCTCGCCAAAGTCAATAGCGTCTCGTTTGAGCAAAGTGTCCTCGGGCGGATATTTAACTTCGGTGTCCTGCAGATTGAGTCCGCAAATGTTGACGGTACTTTGAGGATCAATGACGTACCGGATGTTGAAGAAATCCAACGCGATGTCTACCAGCTGCAAGAAGAAGATGATGTGCGTCGCAGAGGTGGCTCCCACGAAAATGGCACCAGCCCGGTGCTGCCAACCGATGGCACCTGAAGGCGACGGATACGCGCGCTTGTAGCCTGAGCCAGTGAGTGCACCTGTTGTCGGAATGATCGGCGGGGGCCAACTCGCTCGAATGAGCGCCGAGGCGGCTACCGCACTTGGTATTGGCTTTCGGGTCCTAGCCCAATCGCCAATTGATCCAGCGGCGCAAGTGGTTCGCGATCTTCATATCGGTTCGCATGAAGATATCGAGGCTTTGCTCGCGTTTGCGGAGGGCTGCGAGGTCGTCACTTTTGATCATGAACACGTGCCACCGGCTTATCTAGAACAGCTCGAGGCACTTGGCGTTGCGGTGCGGCCGGGGCCAGCGGCGCTGTTTCACGCCCAAGACAAAATTCATATGCGCCAAGCACTAAACGACATCGGGGTGCCGTGCCCGCGCTGGCGGGTAGTTTCGGCTCTAAATCAGGTAACCGATTTCGCGGCCCAGGTGAGTTGGCCGGTGGTACTCAAGACCTCACGTGGTGGCTATGACGGCCGCGGAGTCTGGGTCATCAAGTCGGCCGAGCAGGCCGCAGAGGTGATGGCGATCCCGTTAGCGGCCGGTGCTCAGTGGTTGGCCGAGGAGCATATTGATTTCATCCAGGAGCTCGCTGCGCAAGTTGCTAGGTCGCCGCATGGTCAAGCGGTCGCATATCCCATAGCGCGTACAACACAGATAAATGGCATCTGCGCGGAAGTGGTGGTGCCTTGCCCGGGCTTGTCGGACGAGCGCGCTGTTCAGGCCCAGGAGATTGCGCTGCGGGTTGCCCGCGACTTAAATGTCACCGGCATGTTGACCGTCGAGATGTTCGACACGGGCGAGGAGATTTACGTAAATGAACTCGCTATGCGCCCACATAATTCCGGGCACTGGTCAATTGATGGCGCGGTCACCAGCCAGTTTGAAAATCACCTACGCGCGGTGCTTGATCTACCGTTGGGCGACCCGCGGGCGGTAGCGCCGTATGCGGTGATGGTAAATATTCTTGGCGGTGATGTCGATGACCTCTATTCGGCATATCGCCATGTACTCGCGCGCGACCCAGGTCTCAAAGTGCACCTTTATGGCAAGGAGGTGCGAGCGGGCCGCAAGTTGGGGCATGTCACGGTAATTGGCGATAATTACGATCAGCTCTTAGCACGGGGCCGACACGCGGCTGACTATTTCGCGGGAGTAATTGATGAGTGAACAAATGCCGAACTCAGAATGCGTGGTTGGTATCTGCATGGGCAGTGATTCCGACTGGCCAACCATGCAGGCTGCAGCTGCCGCACTTGATGAATTTGGTATCGGGCACGAGGTGCGCATAGTTTCGGCACATCGCATGCCCCTTGAAATGTTTGACTACGGCACGACCGCGGTTGACCGCGGCCTAAGAATAATCATTGCTGGTGCCGGGGGTGCAGCGCACCTGCCCGGGATGCTCGCATCACTAACACCGCTGCCGGTGATAGGGGTCCCTATCTCGACAGAGGCACTCGAGGGCATGGATTCGCTCCTGTCGATTGTGCAGATGCCTGCCGGGGTACCGGTTGCAACAGTTGCCATCGGAAATGCTCGAAATGCGGGGCTCCTCGCAGTGCGCATGCTTGCGATAGAAAACCTAGATCTCAGAAATGCAATGGTGAAATTCCAGGCTGACTTAAATGCTCAGGCCAAAGCGAAAGGTGAAAGTCTGCTTCCTCCGGCTACTTAATTAGCCTGCGCCATTCAATTGCGGGGCACTTATTCATGACCATTGTCATGCCCGCATCGATAACTCGCTGAGCGGCGGCTTCGTCAATGACATCAAGTTGAAACCAAACCGCCCCTGCACCAGCAGCAATGCCCGCATCAGCAAATCCACCGGCTCGATCGGAGCGGACAAAAACATCAACGACATCTGGGATGCCAACAGCGGCTACTGCGTCGGCAATGGTTGCGTAACCCTGCTCGCCGTGCACGACTTCGGCCCGTGGGTAGATCGGAATTATTCTTTTACCGTGTTTCTGAAGTACCGCTGCCACTCCATAGGCGTCGCGGTCAGGGTTATTGCCAAGGCCCACGACAAACCAGAGCTGGCTTTCAAGGAGCAATCGGTCAACGTCCGCCTGGTTCCCGTAAAGGCCCGCCATCACTAGGCCGTCGGGCGCCCAAGGGCGCGATATGTCCAGCCGGCGGCGCGCCAAACTACTGGATCAAGGCGATTACGAGCATCGATTAGGTGGCGCTGCCGCGGTGAAGATCCAAGGGTGGTGGGATCAAATTCGCGATACTCCGGCCATTCGGTCAGGTGCAGCACGAGTTCGGCATCGGCCAGTGCTTGGGCTAAATCCTCCACATAAGTCAGAGTCGGATAAACGCGGGCGGCATTTGCGAGCGCCTTCGGGTCGTGCACCATCACATTGCCACCGGCGTTATGGATTGCCGCCGCAACGGCAAGGGCTGGTGAATCTCGAACGTCATCGCTATCAGGTTTAAAT
>CAMBQX010000119.1 GCA_945870085.1 Bifidobacterium breve
CACGTGGTCGACACCACAAATTTCACGCTTATTGAAGTAATTGATCAAGTATGCGCCCTTGCTGCTGGTGTTGACCGGTGATTGGGCCTGATTTAGCGCAATTGGCAGGCCGGGCAGCGCACTCGCGAAATATTGGTGCCTTGCTGGCGCGTGCGGCTTATCGAGTTGAGGTGCATGGTCGCCACCATGTGCCCATAAGCGGCCCAGTCATGCTGGTGGGAAGCGACCTAAATCTGTTCTCCGCTGCAATAGTTGCATCGGTGGCTTGCCGACCAATTCACACACTGGCTCCCGGGGCGCTCGCACAACGAGGTGATATTCCGGTGATTTCACCGGGTATTGCCGCCGCGCAGTGGGCACTTGAACTGCTCTCGGCGGGTGCTGCGATCATGGTTACCGCGGATGTTCCACCCCCTGGGTATTTATTGGCGCACGGGTCGGTCCCGATCACTCCGGTAGTGGTTTTCGGAGGGTCGGGAAAGGTAGCGGATGATCCGCCCAGATTGCGCTCTAAAATCGAGGTCTACTTCTGTGCACCACACACGATCGAGGCCAAAGCGAGCGAATCCGAGACTTCGGATCCTTGCGCACTTCGGGTGGTTCAGGGCTTAAGTGAAAGGGTTCGTCAGTTGACGAGCGACGCTAGAAATGAATGTGGCAGGCGAAGTGGCCTGCCGGTAATTGGAAGGGTGCACCGATGAGTGATGGATGGGTTGCCGTAGGCGACGAAGATGAAGCCGAGCCCGATCTCGCCGCTGATGAGCCAAGTGCTGCCGGAGTTGACGATGATTGGGTTGACGATGATGGGGTTGACGATGATGAGGCGGATGGTGCCGAAGATTTAGTGCTGGAGGCCGCCTTGGCTGCCGCTCGTGGCGAATTCGGTGACTTCGACAGCGCATTGGCTGAATTAACTCAACCAGGTGATGGTGAACCCGGGCTTCCGGTGCTGGCTGTTGTTGGTCGTCCGAATGTCGGCAAATCAACCCTTGTCAATCGCATTATTGGCCGCCGCGAGGCCGTGGTTGAAGATGTACCCGGCGTTACCCGAGACCGCGTCACTTATGAAGCGGAGTGGAATAGCAAGCGCTTTATGGTGATCGATACGGGCGGCTGGGATTTGAAAGTTCGTGGCTTACAGGCACAAATTGCCGCGCAAGCTGAGCGCGCCGTGAGTGATGCTGATGCTGTGGTGTTCGTTGTTGATGCTCGAGTTGGGGCGACCGACACAGACGAAGCCGTGGTGAAGGTGCTGCGCAGGTCAGGGAAGCCGGTTCTGCTCGTCGCAAATAAAGTGGATGATCGGGCCACCGAGATTGAGGCGACAAAGCTATGGTCACTTGGCTTGGGGGAGCCGCGTCCAGTATCAGCCCTACATGGCCACGGCGCTGGCGACTTGATGGACGACATCGTGAAGATGCTTCCCGAAGTTGGGCACGGCACCTCGCGTGAAGGCGGACCACGACGAGTAGCGCTCCTCGGCCGGCCCAATGTTGGTAAGTCTTCACTACTAAATGCCTTGGCAGGTTCCGAACGCGTTGTTGTTGATGAAGTGGCCGGCACTACCGTTGATCCTGTTGATGAGTTGATCACCCTCGATGACCGCTTGTGGTGGTTCGTCGATACCGCCGGTATTCGGCGCCGGTCCAAGGATGCAAGTGGTCATGAGTACTACGCCACCCTCAGAACTCAAGGCGCCCTTGATCGAGCAGAGGTAGCCATCGTGCTGATCGATGCCTCCGCGGTTCTGAGTGAGCAAGACGTGCGAATTATCTCAATGGTCAATGAATCTGGCCGTGCGCTAATTCTCGCTTTCAATAAATGGGATCTAAGTGACGAGGATCGACGAATCTATCTAGAGCGCGAAATTGACCGTGATTTGGCGCAAGTTGCTTGGGCCCCGCGGGTTAATATTTCAGCGCGCACCAAGCGCCACATGGACCGATTAACACCTGCCCTTGAGGCGGCGCTTGCGGGCTGGGAAACTCGAATTTCAACCGGTCGACTCAATCAGTTCTTTACCGAGTTAACCCAGGCTCATCCACACCCATTGCGCGGGGGCAAGCAGCCGCGAATCTTGTTTGCGGCTCAAGTTTCAGTAGGCCCCCCCACCTTCGCCCTATTCACCACCGGGTTCCTAGAAGCCGGCTATCGGCGATTTATTGAGCGGCGGCTGCGGGAGGACTTCGGTTTTGCTGGTACTCCGATTCGCATCGTGATGCGGGTGCGCGAGAAACGATCCCGTCGATGAAGGGCGCAGGTCGGCGCCTGTAGAGTTCGGCTGCGCGGGCTGTGGCGCAGTTTGGTAGCGCGTCCGGCTGGGGGCCGGAAGGCCGCAGGTTCAAGTCCTGTCAGCCCGACTCGAAGTCCAGTGCGTGGCTAAAAGGCCTGCACCACGATACTTAAGATCAAGCAGGCGACGGCAATCCACCACATGAGCACGCCGATCGCCACGACCCTAAGCGGTGCCCGATATTCGCCGGCGGCATAGTGCAAAGTGTTCTTGGCGATTGCGGACAGTGGGGTCGCATCCTTTCGGGCGTCGCCGGATGGATCGCGCTGTGACCAGTAGGCGCGCTCATTCGACATCCCTAAGAGGATGAAGGCAGCGGCAAAAATCGCCAGTACAACGGCGAAGATGAGCAAGGTTAGGGCGGCCATTGACATATCTGAACCCTAGCGCTTCGCGGCTCACCCGTGATAGACGCCGGTGGAGTTGCGAATCACGAGCCTGGGTTCGAGCCCGATATGAACAGGTGGCCGGGTGGGGTCTTTGATGCGCAAGAAGAGCAGGGCGGCGGCGTCAAGGCCCATCGTCGCGAGGGGCTGCGCGATTGTGGTGAGACCAATTGAGCGCAGGCCACCTAGTGCCATACCGTCATAGCCGATTATTGATAGCTCATCGGGCACCTTAAGGCCACGATCTGCGGCGGCCGCGAGTGCGCCGACCGCGGCCAGGTCATTAGCGACAAAAATCGCGCTGTGCCCCATCTTGGAGTCCAGGGCCGCGCAAGTCCCGCGGTAGCCACCTTCATCGGTAAAGGCACCTTCGTAGCTGGCCAGTTGCGCGGCGAGGCCGTAGCCTGTCATTGCGGACTCGTATCCGGATTTGCGCATAAGTGCGACTTCATTATCACCGCCGGTGATGTGTGCGATGGCTCGATGGCCAAGGCTATAGAGGTGATCGACGGCCATTCGCCCCCCGGCGTTGTCGTCATTGCTGATGGAATCGAGACCGGCGATATCAGACTCTGCGCGACTGATGATCACCGTGGGGCAGTAACCCTTGATGGCCGCACGTGCACCGGCGGGCATGCGGTGCCCAATTATCACTAGCCCCTCAACTTGAAATTCAAGTAATTTCTCGATCTCGCTCTGCTCCAATTCGGCGTCTTCACTGCCGGTAACGAGCATGGTGTGGTACCCGCTCGCGCGAACTTGCCGTTGCACTCCATCGATAATTTCGGCGGAAATTGGATTATGTAAATCCTGAACCAGAACCCCAATGGTGTTACTTCGCCGATCGGCAAGACTGCGTGCTGCGGCATTGGGGCGGTAGCCAAGTTCGTCAGCCGCAGCCCGGATTGCGGTCAGGCTTTCTGGTGAAACCCGGCCGCTGTCGCGCATTGCCAGTGAGACCAATGACTTGGAGACACCGGCCAGTGCGGCGACGTCCTTAATTGTCGGTCTGGGTGCTGCCATCTTCAGTTGATTTCGTCGATGCTGACCTGCCGGCCTTGGGTCGCTGAGATGGCGGCCGCCATGGCAATTGCTACCGGTGCGCGGCCGTCGGCGCCGGAGACCGGTGAGGCCCCGCCATTCAAAGCGTAATTGGTGAAGGCCAGCCATTCATTCTTGAAAGACTCGGCGTATCGCTCGAGGAAGAAGTATTGGAACGGGGCCTGCTGGGAGGATTCCGGCAAGTAGATCTGTGAGTTGTTGACCCGCTGATTGTCCGAGATTGCCATACCCGATGTCCCGAAGGCCTCTACCCGCTGGTCGTAGCCGTAGACGGCTTTTCGGCTGCCATCAATTGTGGTGATGGCTCCGTTGGCGTGCGTCAGAACCGCAATGGCAGTATCGAAATCACCTATCGCTGCGATTTGCTCATCGAAGAGGGCTGCTCCTTGTGCCCAAACCTTAACCACGGGGGAGCCCATGATGAAGTTGGCCATATCAAAATCGTGGATGAGCATGTCGGCCCAAATCCCGCCGCTCATCTTGAGGTATTCAATTGGTGGTGGGGCCGGATCCCGACTGGTGATGCGCGCCATAGTGAGTCTGCCGAGGGCACCAGACCTCGCAGCCTGCTGGACGCTGGCGTGCCCGGGATCAAATCTTCGATTGAACCCAACCATGAATGGCACCCCGGCCGCCTCGGTTGCTGCTATGGCAGCATCAACCTCAGCCAGAGACATGCTTATCGGTTTCTCGCAGAATACCGCCTTGCCGGCGGCGGCGGCTTTGATGATCAGCTCACCGTGGGTTGGGGTAGCGGTGCAGATCGCGATGGCGTCAACATCAGGGGCGGCAAGCAGCTCATCGATATCGGCGGCGGCAGCAACATCAAACTGGTTAGCGACGAAGGCCGCGGTATCGGCCGAGATGTCGTAGACGGCGGTTAGCTGCGCATTTGGTACTTGCTCGGTGATGACACGCGCATGTAGTTGGCCGATCCGACCAACTCCGGCGATGGCGATACCCAACTTGCCGGTTGCCTTCATGGCCTGCGCCTCCAGATCGAGTGCTTGCGTTCGCCTACATATTGTGGCACGCTGCGTTGGACCGTTCCAATACCCGTTCCAATACCCTGGGAAATCCACCATGACTGACCTGATGTCAAGAGTTGCCTCGGCCCCTATCTCCTGGGGGATCTGCGAGGTACCGGGCTGGGGGGCGATGTTGCCCACCGGCCGGGTATTGGGGGAGATGGCCAGTTTGGGGCTCTCGGCCACCGAACTCGGCGCCCCGGGATTCCTGCCAACCTCCCCGGAGGCGGTGAAAGCCGAACTCGCCGAGTTCGAGATGACTTTGCTGGGCGGATTCACTCCGCTGGTATTACATGATCGGCGTCAGCGGGATGCGACGATCGCCAGCGCCATGGCGACCGCCGCCTTATTCGAGCGGGCCGGTGCTACCGAATTCATTTCAGCGGTGGTGATGGACGATGGGTGGTCGGTGCCCAGAGCACTTGACGCCGATGAAATGCACCACCTGATCGAGATGCTGGGTGTCATCGATGAAATTTGTGCGTCACACGGGCTGCAGCAGGTACTGCACCCACACGTTCAAACCTTGGTTGAAACCGCAAGTGATGTGCGACGGGTACTAGATAACTGTGCGGTCAAATGGTGCCTGGATACTGGTCACCTCGCAATCGGCGGCGTCGATCCCGTGGAATTCGCGCGCGAGGCGGCCGAGCGGGTTGGTCATGTGCACCTAAAGGATGTGAACATGAAGATGGCTGGTCCGGTGCTAAGCCATGAGATGTCGATCATGGCTGGTGTCCAAGGTGGACTCTTTACCCCGCTGGGGCAA
>CAMBQX010000120.1 GCA_945870085.1 Bifidobacterium breve
TTGGCTTTCGTGCCGGTAGCAATCGCGCCCGCGCAGACCTCTTGTAGCATCCGCGAATTCGATACACCGAGATCAACCTCGGTCGCTACGCACCGCTCAATATCCTCGTCGCCTGGAGCCCACAACCATGCGAGTATGCGGCCAGTGTCACCGGCCTCACGAAGATCTAGTGCCTCACGTGGCAGCGCTACCCCGAGCCATTTAACACCTCGGCCGCGCAGAGCCGACGCAATCCTTATTGCGCCATGGCCATATGCGTCGGCTTTGACCACTCCCATAACTTCAGCATCAGACACCACTCCTCGAACCAGGTCCAGATTGTGGGCGATGGCGCCGAGATCAACGATCGCGGTGGTCATAGTTACATTGTCCCTCAGGCGCTAGGCACCCGAACTAGCCCCCTGAAGATTGGGACGGCGGCACCGACATCTTTTGTTCATAGAGATTTTTATCATCTGCCTATTCTCCCTAGCACGAAATTCACCCACCGGCGCTTGGGTGTGCATACCCAAACCGAAAGGAACACCAAGTGCGCATCTGGACACCAGTTGTAGCTGGACTTGCCGGCATCACGGCAATAACGTTGGCCCTCCCGGCGAATGCCGAATCGCCGATTCTTTATATGGAGCCGGTGGCCGCCGGAGTAAGTGTTAAAGCCCTAGCCACCTCGGGGGATAACTTCGGCGGGGTTATCTGGCCCGGTACCCCTGACGGCATGGGGGCGCTGAAGGATAAGGACGGCAACTTAGCAATCTTCGTTACCCATGAGTTTTCCGCCACCAACGCGGTGGCTTCTGGACTTTCCCGTGCTAACGGCGCGGCCTCTGCATCAACTGTTACCGCATTGAACTACGACACAAAAAACGGCGCGGTCACCATGGCTCGAGATCTCCTGAGCTCGGTTAGTTGGTACAACTACGCGACCGGCCAGTCCAGCACCACGCCGGTCGCTCCTGCCGGCGCTGCAGCCAAGGATGAATACGGCACCGCTAATCACACCAAAGCTTTGAACCGATTCTGTTCAGCGAACATGGTTCAGCCGGGTGAATTGGCCTATCGGACGACCGATAAGAACGGCAAAGTCACCACCTACGGCTACACCGGTCCGGCCTTCTTCACCGGCGAAGAGGGCAGCGACGAATCGCGGGCCTTCACAATGGACAACGCGGGCAATCTCATCCAACTTCCGCGACTTGGACTCGCCGCGTGGGAGAACCTAATCGTCGCACCCAACACCGGTATGTCAACGGTGGTAATGGCGAACGAAGATGGTTCCGCAACCGACAGCCAACTGTGGATGTACACGGGTACCAAAACCACCGAAGGTCATTGGACAGATAAGGCTGGGTTAACCAACGGCGCGCTTTACGTAATGTCGGTTGACGGCATTGCCACTGACACCCTTTTCCGTACTTCGGTGGGCAAGAATGTGGCGGTTAACGTAAACTTCAAGCCAATTGATTACACGTTAAATGGCAAGGCGCAAAATGTTGCCGCCAAGGCATCCGGGACAGTAATGGCACGCGTTGAAGATGGGGCTTTTGACCCGAACCGCCCGAACGACTACTACTTCGTAACCACTGAGTCGAACAAGGACCCGAAGGCGACCGCCCCGAACCCCGCCACCCCTTCGGTTACCCGTGATGGTGGAGCACTTTGGCGCCTTCGTTACAACGATGTGAAGACACCACTCGCGGGAGCAACCCTCACCATGCTCCTTGACGGGAGCGAGGCTCCCTATATGAGCAAGCCTGACAACCTGACCGTTGACCTCTCCGGGAATGTGCTTATCCAGGAAGATCCAGGATCCAACGACCAAGTTGCCCGAATATTCGCTTACCGCATTTCAGATGGCAAGGTGGCCACGGTCGCCAAGTTCGTCGATAAGTACTTCAAGGTGGGCGGCACTAACTTCATCACCAAGGATGAAGAGTCAAGCGGCATTCTTGATGTCACGGACATGCTGAAGACCAGCACGACTGACAAGTCAAGTTACTACCTGCTCGATGCACAGGTGCATGCAACTCCTATGGCTTCGCGGCCAGACCTTGCGGGCAACGCGGCTGCTCTTGCATCCCTTGCTGGTGTGGTAGAAGGTGGTCAACTACTACTGATGACCATTAGCGACTGGGCTGCTATCTATAGCTAGGAAGCAGGACATTAATGCGGGTGCGGGCCAAAGGCTCGCACCCGCATTAATTTTCCCAAGTTTGCAGAGTCTCACCACTAAAGGTGGCTTGGGTTGGACCCGAAACCCGATCCACGGCGAACCAACGCCACGGCCGCACCCAGGTGGTCACGCACATCAAGCGCTGTCACCGGCCAGCCATCAGCAGCTGCAAGTTGACCGGCTTGACCATGCAGCCACACCGCAGCCGCCACAGCGACTGCCGCGTCATCATGATCATCAATATCACCTCGGGCATTGGCACCAGCAAGAACAGCGGCCGCTAATCCGGTCAGTACGTCGCCGCTGCCGGCGGTGCTGAGCTCAGCACCGCCCATGGTGTCAACAAGTACCAAACCACTTGGTGCTGCTATCAAACTTGCCGGCCCTTTGAGCACTACCACCGCATTGAGGCCCTTAGCAAGGCCCTGAGCCAGGGCTAGGCGCCCCAGGTCGGTGGTGAGCCCGATGGCAGCCGCCAATGCGGCAGCCTCACCGGCGTGCGGGGTTATCACCGTAATCGCCGAACGCTGCGCTATTTGGGTTCGCAAGGTGGTTGACCCAGCAACGCTCATCAGTGCACCAGCGTCCAGGACCACCGGTACCGAGGTGCGAAGCACCGCATCAATTGCGGGGTCATCGTGTGCCAGTTCACTAGCACCTGCGAACCCTGGCCCGCAGGCCCACGCGGTCACCCGGGTTGAATCACCGGGGTCGTCACCACTTGCGACCACATCGGGAAAAATAGCGAGCACCTGCTGCGCCACGCCGTCACCTCGGTCTAGATATCGCACCATCCCGACGTCACCCATGCGTGCCGCTCCGACGGTAAGTAACGCAGCACCCGGATACTCGCGGCTGCCCGCGGCTACACCGACAACCCCACGGCGGTACTTATAGTCATCAACCCCGGGCTCTGGCACATAAGCAACCACATCCAAGGCTTCAAGTGCAATTAGCGTAGGTTCACCCAAGGTGTCGGTGATGCCAATGTCAATAACGCGCAGCCCCCCGGCAAAGTCACTGCCGGGTGAAACCAGTAAACCTGTCTTAAGACAACCGAAAGTTACGGTGACATCCGCAGCAACGGCGATCTCGGCAATCTCACCGGTGTCGGCGGATACGCCACTTGGTAGATCCACGGCTACGACTAAGGCACCACTCGCATTAATGAGTTCAACCATTGCGGCGGCGGCGGGCCGCAGAACCCCGGAACCACCAATACCAACAATTCCGTCGATGATGACGTCGGCGTCAAAGAATAAATTTTGCAGGGATAAATCGCTTTCTGCTTCATGCCACTGCACAACTCTTCCATTTGCCCGGAGCAGCGCTGCTACCCCTGCATCATGGGCGCTCGCTGCGACACACACCGCCGTAACCGAAACACCGCGCTGTGCCAATTTTGCTCCGGCAAAGAGTGCATCACCACCGTTGTTACCGCCCCCGACAGCAATGGCAACGTGCGCACCGCGCACTCGACCACGTGATTCTTGAAGTAGGCCAATAACTGCTCGCGCCAAACCGGTTGCGGCTCTATCCATCAAGACGCCAGACTCAAGGTCGTGCTGATGCGCCTGCTCGGCAGCTAGAACGGCCGCCACATCAAATGCCGCGATCATGAGTTACTCAACGGTCACAGACTTAGCGAGGTTTCGCGGTTGATCAACATCATGGCCCTTGGCCGTAGCCATTTCACAGGCGAAGACCTGCAAAGGCACGGTTGAAACTAAGGGTTGCATGAGTGGCGGCACCACTGGCACCCGAATGACATAGTCGGCGTAGTCGGAGATTTTCTCGTCGCCTTCTTCGGCGATCGCAATAATTCGAGCACCGCGTGCCCTAACCTCTTGAATATTCGAAATGATCTTGTCGTAAAGAATCGCCCGGCCGGTTGGCGACGGCACGATCACCACCACCGGCACTCCATCTTCTATTAAGGCAATCGGGCCGTGCTTTAGCTCACCGGCCGCGAAGCCTTCGGCGTGCATATAGGCGAGTTCCTTTAGTTTCAATGCACCTTCCAAAGCCACCGGGAAACCCACATGGCGGCCGATGAATAACACCGAAGGCGCATCTGCGAACTCACGCGCCAGAGCCCGTACCGGCTCGACGGTATCGAGCACCAGATCCACCTTGCCTGGCATATCAGCAAGATCGGCCATCACCGCACTAATTTCGGCCGCGGGTAGCACGCCGCGAACCTGCGCGAGATAAAGCCCGACCAGATATGCGGCGATAATCTGCGTTAGAAATGCTTTAGTTGAAGCGACAGCAATTTCCGGGCCCGCGTAGGTGTAGACCACCGCGTCGGACTCGCGCGGAATTGTTGATCCGACGGTATTGCAAATAGCAAGTGTTTTCGCCCCCTGCTCTTTAGCGTGACGAAGCGCCATCAGGGTGTCCATGGTCTCACCGGATTGCGAAATTGCGATAACTAAGGATCGCTCATTGACAATTGGGTCGCGATACCTAAACTCGCTCGCCAACTCCATCTCGACAGGTATCCGGGTCCAATTTTCAATCGCGTACTTGGCGACCATTCCAGCGTGCGCAGCGGTCCCGCATGCCACCACGACTACTTTGTCGATGTCGCGGAGCGCTTGATCCTCTAGACCCATCTCATCAAGTTGAATTCGACCATCGATGCCGACGCGACCCAGTAGTGCATCAGCGACCGCTTTCGGCTGCTCGGCGATTTCCTTGAGCATGAAAAGATCGTGACCACCTTTTTCAACGGCCGATGCGTCCCAATCCACGGTAAATGGGCGCGCCTGGACAGCTGCTCCGTCAAAATCCATTACTTGAACAGCTTCGGCTGTTAGGACCACAATCTGGTCTTGCCCAAGTTCAAGGGCATCGCGAGTGTGATCAACGAAAGCGGAAACATCCGAGGCTAGGAAGTTTTCCCCGACACCAACACCGACGACGAGGGGTGAATTTCTCCGTGCTCCCACCACTAGACCTGGTTTCCGCGGATCAATAGCCACCAAGGTGAACGCGCCTTCCAGTCGCCCACAAACTCTGCGCATAGCTTCGACTAGGTCATCGCCAGAGTCCGGCAAAGTCTTCGCGATTAGGTGCGCCACCACTTCGGTATCGGTCTCCGAAGTCAAGGTGACACCAGCGGCGACTAGTTCTCCTCGCAGTTCAGCAAAGTTTTCGATGATGCCGTTGTGGATCACGGCCACGGTGCCGTCTTCGCTCACATGGGGGTGCGCATTTGAATCGGTCGGGCCGCCGTGGGTTGCCCACCGAGTGTGTCCGATGCCGGTGGTCGAATCTGGAAGTGGGTCCGACCCCAGCAAGGTCTCCAAGTTGACCAATTTGCC
>CAMBQX010000121.1 GCA_945870085.1 Bifidobacterium breve
GCGGTGGCGGCTACATCCTGCGGGAGCCCAAGAAATGCCGGACCACACTCACCGGGATCTAGGAGCATCGAAACCACCTGGGGTAGCGCGGTAAGCACCTGGGCCGGATGGGTAATGCGGTCCCAGAATCGGACCACCGGCCGGAAGGCATCATTGACGGATGTCGATGGGGAACCAAAATGTTCAACCTGCTGCAAGACCGGGTCCGGAATCCTTGTGACGAAAGTATCGCCGGAGATGATGAGCATCGGCAATCGATTAGCCATGCCAACAGCCGCTGCAGTTACCAGATTCGTGGCTCCCGGGCCAATTGATGAGGTGCAGACCATTACCTGCTGGCGACGCATCGCTTTTGCGAAGGCCACCGCCGCCAACCCCATACCTTCTTCACTTTGGCCCCGCCAGACCGGCAATTCATCACGATGCATCTCCAGACTATGACCAAGGCTGGTGACATTGCCGTGCCCGAAGATGGCAAAGACCCCGGGAAATAGCGGCACTTCAATACCGTCGACCTGGATACGCTGCGCGATGAGGTATCGGACGATTGCTTCGGAGGTAGTGAAACGATTGTCTACACCTACTGATTTCATCAATACCCCACCTTCAGATCGCGAACGGTCTCCCAGGTGCGCGACTCCCAGGAATCAATTAGCGCCTGCTGCACGCTTACGACATCGACCGCCTCGGCGAAGCCCGGGCTAAACCTTTCACCGGTGGCTAAAGATTGCATGAATGCGAAATCCTCGATGGCAATTAGATCCTCGAAGCCGATGCTATTTGCTTGACCCGGCGCAAACGCCCCGTGGTACGGGAATCGATCTCCGCCGAAAATTGTCGTGTAACCAGAATTTAGGCCGGTTTCTTGACGGTAGTACTTAAGTTCATTTAGCTCTTCTAGGTTCCATGCCAGTGCCCCCTTGGTGCCGTACACCTCGAAGGCGTTTTGGCTCTCGGGGCCCACAACAGTGCGACTGACTTCGAAAGTGCCCGTTGCGCCGTTCGCGAATCGGCAGAGCATCGAAGCGAAGTCCTCGTTCTCCACTTCACCCGTCGGGTCACCTAGATTACCGCGCCCGTAGTGACTCGCGGCCCCTGTTGGCAACGGCCGCCGCGGAATTGTGGTGTTGCGCATTCCAACAACTTCGCTGATCTGGCCTACCAGGTACTGAGCCATCGACACCGAGTGGCTGAGAATATCGCTGGAGACTCCGTATCCCGCCTCGTCCAGCTTGAATCTCCAGGTTAGTAGGCCAAGTTCATCACATCCGTACATAGACAGGAAGCGACCTCGGTAATGCGTGATCTGCCCAAGTACTCCACTTGCTATCAGCTCACGTGCATGAATAACCAATGGCGACCACAAATAGTTGTATCCGACCCCCGTGGCCACATCAGCGGCCTTGGCATGCCCAAAAGCCGCCACCGTCTGCTCTGGCTTGCCGCCTATTGGCTTCTCACTGAAAACAGCTTTACCTGCAGCCGTCGCAGCTTCAATCATCGGAAGGTGCATCATGTTGGGAGCGGTAACCCAAACTGCGTCAACGTCATCCGCGGTGGCGGCCGCCCGCCAGTCATCGGTAGCACGGCGGAAACCAAAATCCGCAACGGCCCGCTCACGCCGACTCGCATCGGTGTCTGCGCACACCACTAACTCTGGGTTGAAATCACGCTCGGGGAACAATGAAGGGATGCGCAGCGCAGAACGGCTGTGAGCCTGCCCCATCCATCCGAGGCCGAGCACCGCTATGCGGATCTTCTTCATCGCTGCACCCTGCCGAGCGCGGAGGTGACCGGGCACCGTGGGTCCGGCTCAAGTGACTGCCAGTCTGCGCGAATCCAATGGTGGGCCGGATCATCACAAAAACTCATTGTTCTCTCGGCAGCCGGACCTGCTAGCACATTTAGAAAGTACATCGGATACTCCGGGGGCGCGATAGTTGGGCCGTGGTAGCCCTGCGGAACGAGATAGATATCCCCATCATGAATCGTGACGGTGTCGTCGACGCTGCCATCTACGGTGTAGACGTGAAACAACCCTTGCCCTTCCTGGTCACCATGAGCTGACTCCTGCTTGCCAATTCGGAAGTAATAGATCTCCTCGTTATTGGTTGGGCAATCAGTGATTCCGTCATGGCGGTGCGGCGGCCAAGAGGACAAATTGCCACCGGGGGTGATCACCTCGCACACATTGATTTTATCGGCCGCCTTGAATGAATCCGGCGTTGCGATATTGGTTACCTGACGAGTAGCGCGACCGGCGCCGCGCACTTCGACCACGACTTCGGAAGCCGGCGTGTAGCAGGCCGGGTAGACATGCGTGGCCCGAGCGGTACAAAGGGCAACTTCACCGGCACCGGCGCTGACGGTCAATGTCGCTCCCAGCGGCACATAAAGCCAGTCACTTACCGCATCGAATACACCACGGCGCCCAGCCATCGGATAGGTAATTTCGTCGACGGTGACAAGCAAATCGCGAGCCGAAAGCGGAACAAGTACTCCTTCAATGCCGTCCATCTCGCGGGTAAAAGAAATGGTTTCGCTGACCTCGAAAACCTCGACACCACAAAATGCCCAACCCGCAACCTGCGGATCAACGCTAACCAAAGTGTTTTCGGTGGCAAGTTCTCCCGCTGGCCGGTGCCAATTCACTTTCATCGCGCTCCCCCGTGCACCATGGCAGCAGCGCGGCTAACTGCTTCCTCGACACTCAAAGATTCGGGATACAGCAAGGCGCGCCCGGGGACCAGTCCGCGAATATTCGGCACCGCCAATGCCGATTCCCAATTATCGAATACCTGCTCCCAGTTGGCACCGGGATCACCCCCCAGCAGCAGTATCGGGCAGGACGTTGCCGCGGCGACTTTTTCTGGATTGGCGGTGGCCGGGATTTTGAGCCAGGTGTAGGCCGAGCTTGAGCCCAGCGCGGATGCGATGGCCACAGCCTTGATCAATTTATCCTCCGATGGATCAAGATAGGCGCCACCTTGTGCATCCTTCAAGTACGGCAGCGGCTCGATCAAGGACAGTAAGCCGAGGTCAGCCAACGCGGTCGTAGTGCGTGCCACTAGTTCAAGGGTGGAAGGTAATCCCGGATCGGTGTCCTCGAGCCGCAACAACGTCTTGCCTCCATCGAGCCCCATCGAGGCAATATGTGCTACGTCATATGCCGTGAGCCGGTCATCAAGTTCCCACTTAGCGCCGATGATGCCGCCACGATTCATCGTTCCGATGGCTAGTTTGCCCTCAAGGGCGCCCAGGAATGCGAGTTCTTCAAGGATGTCCGCACTGGCTAGAACGCCATCGACACCGGAGGTAGCCAGCCCTCGTATCAGCCGATCCAGCAGGGTAAACCGATCGGCGAGTGCCATTGGATCGCCGCCGGCGGCGAGCATGCCGCGCGCGGTGTGGTCGGCGGCAAGGAGCATGAGCCGCCCATCGGCCCCGGCGATCGACCTTTTGGTGCGGCCACTTAATGCCCGCACCAGGGCCGCTGGCTCGCGCACGCGGGCCTCAATCAGCTCGAGGTATTGCGGAGTTTTCAAGACGCTCACGTGCTGGATCCTTTCCGATGCACTGAAATGAAATCGGTCAGCGCCTCCAACTGTGGCATGGAATCAGCACACATCAAACGCGATGCCACATAGGCTCCGGCACCGTTGGCCAATTCGCCCATGGCAAGAAGCGACAACCCATTAATAAGCCCATAAACGAGGGCGCCACCAAACGCATCCCCGGCACCAAGACCACAGACCAATTGGATTCGCAATGGCTCAACACGTACCCGCTCGGTGGCACTGGCAAGCAGAACTCCCCCACCACCCATCTTTATGCAGGCCAAGGTGACACCGCGATTCAGCAGGTTATCTGCTATCGCAAGCGGATCGGTCTCACCGATCGCCATGTCACATTCGGCGATATTGCCCACCACCACCGTCGATAAGGCAATTGCGCGCTGGGCGGCGGCCCGTGCCGGCGTGACATCCGACCACAAACTTGGACGGTAATCTAGGTCAATTAAGGTGTGGGTCTTTCGCGCACGCTGCTCAAGCCAATTGAAACAGGCGGCCGCCGTTTCACCCGTAGCCAGTGCACAGGCACTAATCCACAGGGCTTTGGCCTCTTGGATCGTTGCTGGTGAAATATCCGAGGCCAAGATATTGGTATCGGGAGCTGCTGCACCCCGGTAAAAAATGATGGATGGATCCTCGGGTGGGTCCAATGAAGCGAGGACTACCGGGGTCTGGCCCCCGGGCTCAATCCCCACGAATTCGGTATCGACACCGAAACTCGTTAGCTTACCCAGGACATACGGTGCCAACGGATCACTACCGACTTTGGTTGCCACCGCTGCCGCAAGCCCAAGGCGTGCTGCCGCAACTGCGACATTGGTGGGACTGCCCCCGATCGATTTTCTAAATGTCTGCGGGTCCGCAAAAGATTGATGAGCCTCCTGGGCATAAAGATCAACACTGATCCGCCCAACTGTGATTAAGTCCAAAGCCATAACGTGGCCTACTACCGATTTACTTTGGGGGCTACTACATCACGAAGATAGGCCAGGGACTCCGAGACTGCGGAGATTGGCCCGGCACCGGCATCAGGTAGCGCACCGGTGATCGCGGTGTCCTGCTCAATGACGTACCACCCGCGGTACCCGCCAAGCTCTAAAGTTTCGATCACCTCCGAGATTTGGACATCACCTTGCCCCAGCGGGGTAAAGAGTCCACCTTGGACACCAGCCATGATCGACATCTCATGGCTTAGCACCGGACCAGCCATCTTCATGTTCACATCCTTTAGGTGCACATGACCAACCCGCTCGGCCGCCTCGCGCGCGAATTCAACGGGATCGACGCCGCCGATTGCGAGGTGACCAGTATCTAGGCACCATTTGACCGCACAGTTATCTAGTACCCGTCGCACATCACTTGCGGTTTCAACCAAGGTTTGAACGTGTGGGTGCAGTACCTGCTGCAGCCCGTGTGACGCACAAATTTCATCGATGATGTCGAACATTTCGATCATGTGGGACATCTCAGCCGCGTCCAGGGCTCGCGGGGCCGACCAGCCCTCGTCCATCACCACCGCTGAAATGAACTCGGTAGCACCGACCCGCTCGAATAAGGCGGCGGTCGCCATGGCGCTGGCGATCGTCGCAGCCCGCTGACGCCGATCATGTAATACCAGCGGAGTGAATCCGCCCAGCAAAGTCATCTCGAACTCGGCGAGTTCGGCTTTCACCGCCTCCGGGGAGGTTGGCAGGAATCCCGGGGCGCCGAGTTCGGTGGCCGAAAGCCCCAAACTGGCCATCTCCCCCAATACCCGGCCGGTGGGCAACATCGCCCCCCAGCCCGGTACCTCGCAGATCCCCCAGGAGATAGGGGCCGAGGCAACTCTTGACATCAGGTCAGTCATGGTGGATTTCCCAGGGTATTGGAACG
>CAMBQX010000122.1 GCA_945870085.1 Bifidobacterium breve
AACCTAGACTAAATGAATCAGAATCATTTGGGCTGCCAATTACCCCATACCCCATGGGGCCGATTACTTGGCCCTAGTACTGCAGGTCCAATCACTCGGCGAAGAGTGATTATAGGCGACGGGTCACCCACCACCAATCGCCGCATCCAAGCGCGCCAAACACGCCGATCTACCCAGAATCTCCATCGATTCGAACAATGGGGGCGAAATCCGGCGCCCGGTTATTGCCACCCGCAGTGGGGTGAATGCCAATTTGGGTTTCAGACCCAGCCCGTCGACCAAGGTGACGCGCAAGGCTTCATGGATCTCGTCGGTTTGCCACCGCGGCAATTCGCCCAAAACCGCCCGCGCGGCTACCAAAGTAGGCGCGGCATCGGGCCCGATAACCCCGCGATCGCCCTCGTCGACAACGAAACTTTCGGCGGGCTGCAGCATGAATGCGAGCATCTCGACCGATTGGCTGAGGTTTTCCATGCGCTCTTGGATCAACGGGGCGGCTAATTCCAAAATCGACAGCTGCTCACTTGTCGGTTTCGGCAGGATTAACTTCGCAGCAACCAAGAATGGAATGATTCGCTCGACCAACTCCGCCGGTGCCAAGGACCGGATCCAGTCACCATTGATTGCCGTACACTTTTTTAAGTCGAATCTTGCTGGGTTTTGATTAACTCGCTCAAGGGTGAAAACTTCTGCCATCTGCTCTTTGCTGAAGAACTCTTGGTCATCGCCCATTGACCAGCCAAGTAATGCTAGATAATTAAGTAGCGCTTCAGGCAGATATCCGCTTTCACGATACATAAGCAATGAGGACTCTGGATCGCGCTTCGAAAGTTTTCGGTTACCCTCGCCCATCACATACGGCAGGTGACCAAATCGCGGCGTGGTGCCGTCACTTACGTCAATAGCGGCCAGTGCTTCATAGAGGGCAAGCTGGCGAGGGGTCGATGACAGTAGATCCTCACCGCGTAAAACATGAGTTATACGCATTAGCGCATCATCAACCGGATTTACGAGGGTATAAAGCGGATCACCATTAGCACGGACCAACACATAATCGGGCACATGCTCGGCCCCGAAGGTGATCGAGCCGCGCACTAGGTCATCCCATTCAATATCACGATCTGGCATTCGGAATCGAAGTACGGGATCACGGCCTTCGTCCTCGTAGGCCTCCACCTGATCATGGGAGAGTTCGCGGCACTTGCCGTCGTAGCCGGGGGTACGGCCTTCCGTCTTGGCCAACTCGCGACGTTCTTCCAGCTCCTGCGATGAGCAATAACAATGATAGGCGAAGCCGCCATCGCGTAACCGTTTCGCGACTTCGGCATATACGGGAAGCCGGTCGGACTGACGGTATGGGCCGAAGTCACCACCAACCTCGGGCCCTTCGTCCCAATCCAAACCCAACCAGCGCAACGAATCCAGCAGCGCGTTGTATGACTCTTCAGTGTCTCGGGCTGAGTCGGTGTCTTCGATCCGAAACACAAAAGTGCCACCGGTGTGCTTGGCAAACGCCCAGTTAAACAACGCGGTTCGAATCATTCCGACATGCGGATTACCTGTGGGTGACGGACAAAAGCGCACGCGGACCGGTGGCTGCGAAATTATTTCCTGGGCGATGGGCGTATTAGACACGGTCGACCACCGGATTAGTAAGTGTCCCAATACCCTCGATCGCAACGGTGACGTTATTTCCGGCGACAATCGGCCCTACCCCGGCCGGTGTGCCCGTGAGAATAATGTCACCGGGTATGAGAGTCATGATCGAACTGATGTATGCGATCAAAGTCGCAATGTCGTGCACCATGTCATTTGTTGAACCCGCTTGGCGAAGCACGCCATCAACACTGCAGGTTATTCGAGCGTCTTCAACATCAAGGTCGGTTTCGATCCACGGACCGATAGGACAGAAGGTGTCAAAACCTTTAGCTCGGGACCACTGACCATCAGCGTGCTGCAAATCACGCGCCGTAACATCATTTGCGCAGGTGTACCCCAAGATCACCTCTTTAACCCGGTCAACTGGCACATCACTACAAAGGCGCCCGATAACGACCGCGAGCTCGGCCTCGTGCTCGACTTTCTCAGACTGCCAGGGTAAGGCAATGGATTCACCGGGGCCGATAATGCTGGTGCTCGGCTTCAGGAAAATGAGCGGCGAAGCCGGAACCTGCCCGCCCATTTCTTTCGCGTGGTCTGCGTAATTCTTGCCGACCGCGACTATTTTGCTCGGCAAGACCGGTGCCAACAAGCGGGTGTCTGCCAGCGGAATTATGCGGCCCTCGGGCACTAAGCCACCAAACGGATGACCATTGACCAGCACGACCAGGGAAGCCTCGGTTGGCTCGTTTTCGGCAGATACGCCTTCGAGTACGCCGTAGAAAAGCTCGCCGTCAACCACAACTCGGACTATGCGCACCCGCGCAGCCTATCTATTGAGCCGGTGCATCACGCTTGGCCGCCCGGATGAGCCCGAAGGTCACCGCATCTTCAAGTGCCCGCCAAGAAGCCGCAATTACGTTCTCGTGCACCCCTACCGTTGACCACTGACCGAAGCCATCGCTGGTACCAACCAACACTCGGGTAACGGCATCGGTGCCTGTG
Organism: Bifidobacterium breve; assembly: GCA_945870085.1. GTDB lineage: Bacteria > Actinomycetota > Actinomycetes > S36-B12 > S36-B12. The sequence goes on from CAMBQX010000122.1 coordinate 2,605, forward strand.
ATGCCATCGAGAATGCGAACCTTGTAGTCGATCAACTCGAGCGCGTCGAGCTCTGGGTACAACTGAATAACGGCGGCCCGCAACGCTCGGTCTAGAGCATTTATCGGGCCATTACCTTCGGCCGTTGAGATGATTCGTTCGCCACTTGCATGCACCTTTACGGTTGCCTCGGTACTTACGCTCCCATCAGCGGCCTGCTCGACAATCGTGCGCCAGGATTCAACATCGAATCTTCGCTCAGCACCATCCTCATCCAAAAGCAACAGTTCGAAGGATGCATCGGCCGCCTCGAATGTCCAGCCCTGTGCTTCTAGATCCTTAACTTTGTCGATAACCCTGGTGAGCAATGCAGAATCCCCCGAGAGGTCATAGCCCAATTCACGGCCTTTGAGTTCAACCGAAGCCCGACCTGCCATTTCAGTGATTAGGACCCTCATGTCATTTCCAACCAGGGTTGGATCGATGTGGTTGTAGAGATCTGCGGAAACCTTCAGAGCACTTGCATGTAGCCCGGCCTTATGTGCGAATGCCGAAACCCCAGCGTATGGCTGATGGGTATTTGGTGCGATATTCGCAATCTCGGCAATTGAGTGGGCAATGCGGACTGTTTCTTTCAGTGCGCCAGCGGGCAAGATGTCGTAACCCAGCTTGGTTACCAAATTCGGGATCACCACGAATAGGTCCGCGTTTCCGGTGCGCTCGCCATAACCATTCGCCGTGCATTGCACATGGGTGGCACCCGCCTCAACCGCTGCGACGCTGTTTGCGATCGCGCATCCGGTGTCATCTTGGCAGTGAATGCCGAGCCGGGCAGCGGATCTAGTTGCAACATCGGTGACTGTGGCGGTGATGCCACTCGGCAACATTCCCCCGTTGGTGTCACAGAGCACCACCACGCTGGCTCCCGCTGCGTGGGCTACATCGGCTAGGCGAACCCCATAGTCGCGGTCGTGCTTATACCCGTCGAAGAAGTGCTCCATGTCAACAAAAACCCGTCGACCCTGCGACACCAGGTATTCCACGGTGTCGCGAACCATCGCCTCGTTTTCATCCAAGGTGGTCTTCAGCGCATCTTTCACGTGCAGCACATCGGATTTAGCCACGATGGTGACCACGGGAGCCCCCGAGTCAAGGAGTGCTTGCACCTGGGGATCATCAGCTACCGCCACACCCGGCTTACGCGTCGCACCAAATGCCACCAGTTCGGCGTGCTGCAACTCGAGCTCGGTCTTGGCGCGCTCGAAGAACTCGGTGTCCTTAGGCATGGCACCGGGCCAGCCGCCTTCGATGAATCCCACCCCGTAGCCATCTAGGAGGCGAGCCACCGCCAACTTGTCGTTGACAGAATACGAAATACCTTCACGCTGGGCGCCATCACGCAAGGTGGTGTCGTACACGTGAAAATTGTCGGGGCGGGGCATTGTCGTCCTCTTTCTGGCCGTGGCACAATGAAAAAGCCCCCCGCGGGTGCGAAGGGCTGCGCGTCAACGTTGGTTGACGCGCTACAAAATAATGCTGCTGACAGTGCTGATCACGCCCCTATTGTGGCATATTGGCCGGGTAACCGTCACCACTTGGCCAATTGGCACCCCTGCAGCCCATCAAAAGCCACCTAGCAGATGGTGTGCATCCAGTTATGGCGATCTGGGGCGGCGCCGGTCTGGATATCAAGAAGTGCTTGGCGAAGTTTCATGGTCAGGACTCCCGTGCGGCCACCGGCCACCTCCCAGGCCCCACTTTCCCTGGACTTGACTTGCCCAACCGGAGTGATGACGGCGGCGGTACCACAGGCGAAGACTTCGCTGATCGCCCCACTGGCGCAGCCATCTCGCCAATCCTCAACACTTATCCGGCCTTCATCGGCTCGGATCCCGAGGTCTTCGGCGACGGTGAGCAAGGACTCCCTCGTGATGCCCGGTAGCAGGGCACCGGTTAGTTGCGGGGTGACGATGCGCGCTGAATCCCCCTCGCCATAGACGAAGTACAGATTCATCCCGCCCATCTCTTCGATCCAGCGGCGCTCAACTGCATCTATCCAAACAACTTGATCGCATCCATGCTGGGCGGCCTCAGCCTGCGCGACAAGTGAGGCTGCGTAGTTGCCCGCGCACTTGGCCTCACCGGTGCCACCGGGTGCAGCGCGGACATACTCATCCGACAGCCACACTGATACCGGCTTAACGCCCTGCGGAAAGTACGCACCGGCAGGGGAGGCAATCAGCAGATACTCATAAGCATTGCTGGGGCGTACGCCCAAGCCAACTTCGGTGGAAATCATGAAGGGGCGCAGGTAAAGGGATTTTTCTTGGTCACTTGGTACCCATGCTTGATCCTGGCGGACCAGTGCTTCGATCGAACCCAGGAATAACTCATCGGGTAGTTCGGCCATCGCCAACCGGCGAGCGGAGCGGGCGAAACGCTCAGAGTTCTTGATCGGTCGAAATGTTTTGATGCTGCCGTCTGCGTGCCTGTAGGCCTTAAGGCCCTCAAAAATTGCTTGGCCGTAATGCATGACATTCGTGGCCGGATCCAGCATCAGTGGGCCGTACGGAACTAACTCTTCGCCATGCCACCCGTCTTCGGTTGTCCATTTCGCGCGTACCATGTGGTCGGTGAAGTACTTTCCGAAACCCGGATTGGCCATGATGGCATCGCGCTCCGTGATTGACCTAGGCGCCGTTGACGCCTTGATCGCAATTGGCCAGAGCGAAGTTCCGGACTCGGTGCTGGTGGTCATCGGTGGCTCCCTCACGTATTTGGGGTAACGCTACACAGGTGCCCCGGCATTACCACCCGGGCCTTGGTTCCCGCCGCGCTTA
>CAMBQX010000123.1 GCA_945870085.1 Bifidobacterium breve
CGAACTCTCGGTGGTCGTGCCGCTTGAACTACATGCGGCAAGTAGAAGTGTCGCAGCAGCAGTCGCTGCAACACCAATCAATGCACTCTTCTTCATTACTTCTCCTTTAAATGGGTGAACCATGCACTATCTCCGAACCCCGTTGCTGTTCTTAGGCCGGGGCCTTCCAATATTCGACCGAGCGCTTTCGCAGAAGTTCGCGAAATTGCCTTGTCGTTTTCGGGAATAACTCCCCGGTACCCCAGTCGACGATAACGCCGTACTGGCGAATCAGATCGAGGTCACTGAGTTCACCTGAGCGATAGCGCTCGGCGATCTCCTGTGCATCCTCAGAAAGCCAAGACGTCCTCTTGGCGGCGATACTTACGCGCATCGATTTGGTGGCTTCCTCATCTACTTCATACTCATCCAGGTCAGCGTCAATCTCGGTCACCACCACCCCGTAATCAATTGCGGCCCGCGTGATCGACACGTATGCATCAATAACATCCTCAAGTACTTCGGCTGCGGGCCGCAATAGCGGATCCCCGTAGCCCCCGCCCCCTGCCGACGGCCGGGTAAACGTATCGCCATTTTGAATCGGCACGTTCGAGAAAACCGCTCCTAGGTATTTTTCACCCTCGAGTCCCTTGTTCATCCACACGCCATGGGGGGTAGACGGTAGACCCCCGGAGATGCCCCACGCCACATTGCGTGACCGGTCACAGCAATAAGACATGACCGAGCGTTCAGAGTTCGTCAGCATTCCGCCCTTTTCGACTCCGCAGCCCCCGCGGTAGCGCCCCGGCCCGCCCGAGTCGGTGACGATCTCATGCTTGGAGGTGATAACTGGCGTCAGGCGTTCTTGGCCTTCAAATGGTTGCACCGCGAGGCCCACGCCGAATAGCGGCGAAGTGCAGTTCGCGCCATCCTTGCCGTTTCTACCGCCCCAACCACCGACCATCCAGTCATACCACATGAAGTAGGGCTTATTTTCGGTGCGCGCATCACGCCCGCCAATAAGCAAGTACTCAAGGTTGAAAGAACACGCAATGGCCCGCTCAGGCATGATTCCGGACCAAAGTTCGAAAATCGCGCTCATGATCTTCTCGTAAGGACCCGAGCAGAAACCGGTTACCGCTATCGGCCAGCCGGCATTTACCACGGTGCCTTCGGGACCGAGATCACAAGTTATCGCCCGATAAAAACCGGAATTGAGCGGAATGTCCGGGAAAAATGTCTTTGTTCCGGCAACTACCCCTGAAAATGAGGCACCAAAGCCCGAATTCAAGAAACTTGAGACCGCCGGTGCCGACTTTGACAGGTCGTAGTGGATCTGATCACCGGTAATTGTCATTCGAACATTTACCGGGATGAGGCCTTCACCAAATGCCGGGTCGAAGTCAATGTAATCGGATGTCTCCCACTCACCATCGGGAAGTTCTGAAATTCGCTTGCGGGTTAGCCGCTCTACGTAATCTTGAACCTCCTCAAATGCAGTGACGATTGTGTCCTTCCCGTATTTATCAACAAGTCGATGGATATCACGCTCGCATACCCCGGTGGCCTCTGCCTGGGCATGCATGTCACCCAAGTTTGCCTCTGCCGCACGAGTGTTAGCAACAATCAACTCGGCGACATCCTGACGGAAGACACCACGATCCCAAAGCTTGACCGGCACCATGCGAAAACCTTCGCCAAAATGCTCCTTGGCGTTAACGTCAAAGGAACCAGGCACCGTGCCACCAACATCGGACCAGTGACCCATCGACATTGCGAAGGCAATTAACTCGTCCTCGGAGAAGATTGGGCGCACGATCCGAACGTCATTGAAATGAGTACCACCCGAATATGGATCATTCACGCCAAAAATATCTCCCGGGTGAATATCACCGTCGAATCTCTTCAAAATTGCTTGGGCTCCGAAATGCAGCGTGCCTACGTGCACAGCGACATCTTGACTGCCTTGCATAACAGTGTTGCCCTTTGCGTCAACCAACGCGCAGGAGAAGTCACGTGCATAAATGACGAATGAGTGGCAGGTGCGCAAAATCTGCTCGCTCATCAGGTCGACCGATGTCGTGAAGGAGTTCTTCAAGACCTCAAAAGTCACCGGATCCAGCACAGTCTTTTGTTTGGGCTCGATTGTTGTCGTCACGCCGATACCTCCTCAATTTGGATCAGAATGTTCCAGTTCGCATCTATCTTCCACGAGGTATGCGGGGGCACCACCGTTGTCGAGTCAAGTTGATCGATAACCGCCGGGCCTCGAGCCCCCATGCCAGGCAGTAATTCAGCTCTCTCATAAACCGGGGTGGCAATTGGAACAGCGCTGCCAATGCCTTCGGCCTCGAACCACACTTCACGAACAGACTTGGGCACCGGCAACTCCGCAAACACCGGGTCTTGCTTAGCTAACTTGGGCTTCGGGGTTAGACCGATCGCGCGCAGCCCCAGTTGGTAGATCTCGATTGGCGCGTCCTCACGGCTGTAGGAAAACTCCCGGGCATGCTCGCGATGGAATCGCGCAACGGCTTCGCCAAGCGCCTCGCTACCTGTCCCGACGGCTACTGTGAGTGAACGCCACTGCCCCAGATAGCGCATTGCCGCGGTTCGCTCAAGAAGCACGTGATCAGGGGTCACACCCTCAAGTTTCAGATGCGCCGAAGCTTCCGCCTCCATCGTTTTATATAGGCCTTCCATCTCCGCTGGATCGGCAGCAGCGAGTGACTTTTGATACATGACCGACAAGTCATGACGAATATCGACCAGCAAGCACCCGAGCGCAGAAGTCACACCGGGGTTGGGTGGGACCAAGACGGTTGGAATTGAGAGTTCACGAGCTAACGCTGCACCGTGCAGCGCCCCGGCACCACCAAAGGCAACTAGCGCGAACTCCCTAGGGTCGTAACCGCGGCGAATGGAAACCAGCCGAACCGCATCGGCCATATTCGCATTGGCGACTTTGACCACCGCCATTGCCGCATCTTCAACACTCATGTTAAACGGCTTAGCTACTCCACGATCTATCGCAGAACGCGCCTTTTCAGCGGACAATGTCATGGCACCTCCGACCAGAGAGGTTCCGAGGCGATTCAGCACCACATTGGCATCGGTGTTTGTTGGCTCAATGCCGCCAGTGTCGTAGCAGGCCGGGCCGGGGCTGGCTCCTGCTGATTGGGGACCGTTGCGAAGTGAACCGGCCGGGTCGATCCAAGCCAGTGAACCGCCGCCCGCTCCGATAGTCATCACTTCGATACTCGGGAAACAAATTGGGTATCCATATTCAACCGACCATTCCTTTGTTACCCGGACTTCACCCCCGAACACCAAAGTTATATCGGTACTGGTGCCGCCCATGTCTAATCCAATTGCATTGGGATACCCAGCTTCTGTCGCCAAATGACGGCAGGCGATAGCGCCAGCCGCTATCCCCGAAGCTGCTATTCGGGCGGCGTATTTCTGCACCATTCGAGGTGTCATTGAACCGCCCCCTGAATGCAGCAGCAGCAGATCGCCCTCGTAGCCACCAATTTTCAGATTGGAGCTCAATTCGGCAACGTAATCACCGACAAGCGGGGCCAGTACCGCATTAGCCACCGTAGTATTAAATCGATCGTGCTCGAAAATCTCCGGAAGAACTTCACTGGATGTAGAAATTCGCACTCCCGGCAACTCTTCGGTCAGGATCTCTTTCATTCTCTTTTCGTGCGCACCATTGGCATATGAGTTCGCAAAACACACCGCAACCGTCTTTATGCCCTTCTTGCGAAGTCGAGCCGCAAGCGCACGTGCTTCGCCTTCGTCCAAGGCCTCTAACTCATTACCCTCAAAGTCAATTCGCTCGGTGACGTCATACCGATCGCGCCGGCGTATATATGGGCCAGCGACATCCTTATAAGCGTCCCAAAGATCATTCTTGGTGCCGTCACGAATTTCGATTACATCCCTGAAGCCTTTTGTGGTGACCATTGCTGCCGGCGGAAACTTGCGGGTAATAAGTGCATTTGTGGCAACCGTGGTGCCATGGCTAAATAGCACTACGTCCTTTAGGTCAACACCAACCGAAGCTGCCGCTTGCAGCACTGCGCGCCCGGGGTCATCGGGGGTGGAGGCAACCTTGCCGACCCGGATCTGGCCCGTGTCATCATCCAAGACGAAAATATCGGTAAAGGTACCGCCGGTGTCAACAGCAACGCGAAGCGATCCCAACGCAAATCCCCTAACAAGAGACGAACAAGAGACGAAATATAGATTTTTCAGATGGTGGCAAAGTAGCCCCAGCCGCACCAGGAAGCAATTGACAAACATACGTATTTTTTGCGAAGACTTTGGAGTTTCTCCAAATGCTGATACCCTTAGGCGCTTTCATGAGGCAGAAAGTGGCAGTAAGTCGCCGGCTGAATCGAAAAGTTAGGTTAGATACTTGTGGCTGTTACAAAATCGTTACCGACCTCCGGCGTGGAAATAAACCTGACCATTGGCGACCTAATAGCCCTAACCGGCCTCACCCCACTTCCGGGGCCTACCCCCGACAAACTCGAAACCGACCTCCTGCGAGTTGTCACGGGGGCTTGCATAATCGAGCGCCCCGGGGCGGTGGAGCAACTCGAACCTGGGTGGCTGGCGGTAACCGAAGGCAGTGGATTTCCCATCGCCGGGTTTACCGACCCAATCTCCAGGGACTTCATTCGGCAACTAGATATTCGCGGAGCCGCTGGCCTCGTGGTCCGACTGGGTCGCGGCTGGGATGCCGTGCCGGTCGCGATGGTCGATGAGGCCCAGCACCTATTCCTGCCCATCTTCACCCTGCCAGGCGATGAAACCCCGGCCACGCTCCTAAGGCTGGTACACCAGGCGGTGGGGCAGCAGGAGATTGCAGTTCTCAGCCGGGCCTTGAGCGTGCAAACCGAGCTGATCGATGCGCTTACCTACCCAGATGTTGAACGTGAACTCATCAACCGACTGTCAACTCGCCTCGGGGTATCGGCAATTTTGTATGACTCAACCAGAAATGTGCGGGCAAGTCAGGGGGAAGCACCCGTACACCTAATTCGAGATCGAATTAGGTCCGATACTGATACCGAGACGAATTTCGTGGTGGGGCGCTGGGAAGTCTCGGTAGCTCCGATTTCGGTTCCCGCCGGAACCTACTGGCTGGCACTTGCCTGGCACGAATCCATTGAACTCTCCCATGAAATCATCCGCTCCACCCGATACGCACTGCAGCAGCTACTCAGGGCTCACTTGACAACGCAACAAAACTCAAAGCGCCATGACTTGATACAAAGAGCTGAATTATTAGCGGAAATTATTGACGGCTTAACCTCTGCCAGGCTTGCGCGCCTGGGAGATAGACTCGTGCTTCTTCATTTTCCCCGAGATGGTTCATTTCAAATCCATGCGATGC
>CAMBQX010000124.1 GCA_945870085.1 Bifidobacterium breve
GCGACTCCAGAAATGATGGGTTGCTCCATGGCTCTTCCTTCGGCTACCGCGGCTGCGATTGCAGCCGGTGACAAAACAAATGTGCCCTCTCGATCGGAGAAGGATGAGCGCACGTGAATTGGGACATCGAAACGCCGGGCGTATTCCACGCAACGAAGGTGCAGAACTTTCGCGCCAACCGCGGCAAGTTCAAGCATTTCTTCATAAGTTATAAATGGCACCTGCCGGGCCAGTGGCACGACGCGGGGATCGGCACTAAACACTCCGTCGACATCGGTGTAGATCTCGCAGACCGAGGCCTCAAGGGCCGCCGCCAATGCCACCGCCGTGGTATCCGAGCCGCCACGACCAAGGGTGGTGATGTCTTTGGTGTCTTGGGCCACACCCTGGAAGCCCGCCACAATTGGGATCGCACCTTCGGTCAGTGCCTCTTGAATTCGACCCGGTGTGACGTCAATGATTCGGGCCGCACCATGGGCTGAGTCGGTAATCAAACCGGCCTGCGAGCCGGTATATGACCGCGCATCGGCCCCAAGATCTGAGATGGCCATCGCCACCAAAGCCATCGAGATGCGCTCACCGGAAGTTAAAAGCATGTCGAGCTCACGGGCCGGGGGGTTTGGAGAGACCTGCTCGGCGAGGTCAAGGAGTTCGTCGGTGGTGTCGCCCATTGCCGAAACCACTACCACTACCTGGTGCCCGGCCAATTTGGTATCGACGATGCGCTGGGCCACCCGTTTTACGCTCGCTGCGTCGGCGAGGCTGGAACCGCCGAATTTCTGCACAATCAGGGACACGAGTACAAAGTCTACGGGGGCGAGCCGCGGCCATTACCCACCGGTGACGTTAGCGCTACACCCGGCGCCGGCCTTCAAAAGCTCTACCCAAGGTAACTTCATCGGCATACTCAAGGTCGCCACCGACCGGCAGCCCACTTGCTAGCCGTGACACCGCTATGCCAAGGGGTGCGATCAAGCGCGCTAAATAAGTTGCGGTGGCTTCACCTTCGAGGTTCGGGTCGGTTGCCAAAATAACTTCGGTGATCGCGCCGTCGGCAAGCCGTGCGATCAATTCGCGAATCCGAAGAGCATCTGGGCCGATGCCTTCGATCGGGCTGATGGCGCCACCGAGTACGTGGTAGCGGCCGCGAAATTCGCGGGTCTTCTCGATAGCAACGACATCCTTGGATTCTTCAACAACACACAAGATCGTTAAATCGCGCTTTGGGTCACGGCAGATGCGGCAGTGATCTTCTTCGGCGACGTTGCCGCAGACCACGCAGAACTGGACTTTGTCTTTAACTTCGCGGAGCGCATTAGCTAATCGCTCTACATCAATTGGGTCGCAGGCCAAGATGTAGAAGGCAATTCGCTGCGCACTTTTGGGGCCAACACCAGGGAGGCGGCCCAACTCATCGATTAAATCCTGTACTACGCCTTCATACATGTCAGTGCTCGATCTCGCCGATTTGTGTGGCCCCTAATGCCCGCAGTGCTAGGTCTACCCCTGATGAGTCATCCATGTTTTCGTCATCCATGCTCGGAGTATCGGCCACCTGAGGGCTGGTGCGCTCCGCACCCGTTGAGGTCACGGTCGATGCAACATCAGGTGCGAGCACTACATCGATCTTGACGTCAAGCTGCAACACATCAAGTATTGCTTGCCGTAGGCGCTCATCGTGGCCACTGGCGCGCGCATTGTTGATCTTGTTCGCATTGTCTAGGCCAACAGCCAGCACCCCATTAACAAGCGACAGCGGGGCCGAAACACTAAAGAGCACCCATGCCACCCGCGAATATGACTTAACCGCATCCAGGACAGCCGGCCACATTGACTTAAGCTCGGGCAGCCCCACCCCACTTGCCGTTGCAGCAGCAATAACCGGGGCTGAGGACACCGGCTCATCAACCGCTGGTGTTTCACTAACCGCGGGCGCCTTACCCGTCGATGGCGCGACTTCAGACAACTTGCGAGGCCGTGACGATGGCCCAGTCTCAGCAGACTGCGCAACGGTTTGCGCAGCAGATTGCGCGGCAACCACCTGCTGGAACTCCCCGGTAGCCATCCGCCGTTCGAGTTGATCAAGTCGAGCCAAAAACCCGCGTTCATCGGCGTCGGCGGCCGGCAGTAGCAATCGCGCCACCATCAACTCAAGGTGCAGGCGCGGAGCGGTGGCCCCCTTTAGTGCGCTGAGCGCTTCGCTAACGACTTCGGCTGCCCGCGCGAGTTCAGCGGCCCCGAACAGGTGAGCTTGTTCGATCTCGCGGGCCACTTGATCATCAGGTGCATCGATCAAGCCGGTTTCAACGGCCCCAGGCACATTCTGCAAGACAATGAGATCGCGCAGGCGCTCAAGGAGGTCTGTGACAAAGCGTCGCGGCTCATGGCCGGCCTCCATCACGCGGTCAATGACAATGAACAGTGCAGCGCCATCATGTACCGCGAGCGCATCAACGGTTTCATCAAGCAAGGTGGCATCGGTCATGCCCAACTGCAAAACGGCTTCAGCGTAGGTAACCCCCTCAGGCCCAGTGCCAGAAATTACCTGGCCTAGTACCGAGAGGCTGTCGCGCACACTGCCGGCACCGGCACGCGCTATTAAGGCTAAAGCTGCTGGCTCGGCAGGGATGCCTTCGGCTTCACAGACGGTGGCCAAATGCTGCTGCAGTAATTTCACCGGCAAGAGTCGGAAGGTGTAGTTGTGGGTGCGTGAGCGAATGGTCGGCAACACTTTCTCGGCCTCGGTGGTTGCAAAGATAAACCTCACATGCTCGGGCGGCTCTTCAACCAACTTGAGAAGTGCATTGAACCCAGCTGACGAAACCATGTGGGCCTCATCGATGATGTAAATCTTGTATCGCGATGAAGCCGGGGCAAACATCGCGCGTTCGCGCAGATCGCGGGTATCGTCGACACCACCGTGGCTCGCCGCATCAAGTTCAATGACATCGAGGGAGCCGGGGCCATTAGCCGCTAGGTCGATACAACTTTGACAGACCCCGCACGGGTCAGGTGTCGGGCCTTGCTCGCAGTTAAGGGAGCGGGCCATGATCCGAGCTGTAGAAGTCTTGCCGCAGCCGCGGGGGCCTGAAAAGAGATAGGCGTGATGGACGCGGTCATTAGCTAAGGCTCGGCGCAGCGGCCCGGTGACGTGCTCTTGGCCAACTACTTCGTCCAAGGTCGCAGGGCGATAGGTGCGGTACAAGGCCATTGACACAAGCGCCACCTTAACTGCCCACTATGACGATGCATGTGGTCGCAGGCTCGAAATTGGCGGGTGAAATACAGGGACCCCCCGCGCACCCATCAGAGCCCGCCTGCCCTTGCTGCCTTCCGGCCCTGGGGGGGTTCAGCGAGGTGACGCCGCACGAGGGGTCAGCGCCAAGGGTAACGCCGCAGCACCAGCGAACGGAATACCGGTAGCCGCATGTAACCGCAGGAACCAACACTTGTAATCTCCGGAGCGGAGGATTCGCCTAGTGGCCTATGGCGCTCGCTTGGAAAGCGGGTTGGGGGAAACCCCTCAGGGGTTCAAATCCCCTATCCTCCGCCAGCGCAAGCCCGCGCCCTTAGGCGCGATACCTTTCAGTTAGAGGCCTCGATGCGGTTTTCGGGCGGGCGGGGTTGAGGCGTCCGAGGAGCCGCTGGAGGAAGAACAGCCAGCCGGGGCTGTCACGGTCGTGGTGGTCAGGAGGAATAGCGCCCGGGTCGGCGAGGGTCTGCAATTCATCGGCTGTTTAAACAAGCACCGGAACACGAATATAACGATAGGACTTTGCGCTTTCACGAACGGGAGAAAATGCCACCAAGTGCTGCAGGTACTTGGTGACTTAACCAGATCTGCCTGCGCCGCTTGTGGTGGCCCGTGAGCACCCCGCCTGTTCTGGGTGTTCTTGGCTGTGAGTTACCCTTTGGATCTCTACTGCGGAATAGGCGAACACTGTTCATGAGACCTTCATCTCGTCGAATGACAGTGCTTGTGCCAATAGCCGTACTTGCCAGCAGCCTGACGGCGTGCGGTTCGGATACCGCCGATGCTTCAGATGCCTCAGATGCCTCCACCTCAACGCAATTGAAGGGGACCGCTGTCAAAGGCGAATCCAGTGTGTTAGCGACCCTCATGGAGTCCGGCAAACCAGAAGGGGATTACCGCTACACCGACGACCACATGTGGGTAAGGCGAAACGCTGACGGCACGGTGGAATTTGGGCTTACCAATTTTGCCCAAGAAGCGTTGGGTGACATTGTCTATTTGGACTTACCGAAACCCGGATCCAATTATAAGGCCAATAGTGCCTGTGGTTCCCTGGAGTCAACCAAATCTATGATTGATATTGTCACGCCCCTTGACGGCTTCGTCACGGAGATAAATAAGGGATTGATCGAAAACCCAGGGAAAATCAACGACGATCCTTATGGTTCCTGGTTGATTAGACTGGCGCCTGACAGTTCCACCGCATTCGATTCGCTCAGCAAAACACCGACATAGCAGGTTGAGGTGAGGTTGTCGGTGTGGTCCGATTCGGGCCATTTAACTCTTGCGCTATTTAACACTTAAGGTTTTCGTTTTTCGTTCTTGGCTTGTCCGAGTGAGGATTCTGTGACCCAATGTCGGACTGAGGCAACAACAGATTCCTAGCAGCCCGCTGGGCGGCCCTCATTTTCGGCGATACCTAAAGGGCTCGAGTCTCGTCCTGTCGATGATCACAGTCGTCCCCTTGCCCGATGGGGCCGAACCAAGGATGGAACCCGTAACAATGCCCTCGGGCAGGACAGTGTCGGGATCGGTCGTGTCGTAAGTCACGCCATCGACTGTGATGCGGGCGCCGACACGGACGGTGGGGTCAGAGGTGCGGAGTAATTCATCTTCTGACGAGCCCAGCGCAGCGCGCTTGACGCGCTTATCAACGAAAGGCGCTAGAGCCGGAAGCCGCCGGGTCGAACCCGTCGTAGGTACAGGTCGCCGGATCCTGAACAGTGCATTTGGGCGGGCTACAACCTTCCTGTGAGGGTGCGGGGGAAACCTTTCCGTCATTCACGCCAGAAGGCGCTGACTAAGAGGACTCCGGCGCACCCGAACCGCACGCCTACAGGACCCAGGCAAACACCGCTATCGGCAAGGGCGAACGAATCCGCCAAGCCGGGTATTTGTACAGTTCTCTGCGGTGGCGTGTCCGAGCGGCCAAAGGAGCACGCCTCGAAAGCGTGTGTGGGGGAAACTCCACCGTGGGTTCAAATCCCACCGCCACCGCCAAAATC
>CAMBQX010000125.1 GCA_945870085.1 Bifidobacterium breve
TTCACCCCCCTTCAGCTGCAAGCTAGTTACCCTGCAATGCCAATGTATAAACGATGCCATCTAAGATATCGGTTTCGGACACGACCACCTCGGTGCTGCCGGTAGCTCGCACAATAGCCCGAAGCACCAGTGCGCCCGCACCGATAACGTCAACGCGGCCCGGGTGCATGAAAGGCAATTCAGCTCGGTTCGCCTTGGTCATGGCGAGTAAACGCGCCGTGACTTCCTCCACTTGCGCGGCGGTAATGATGGAGCCGTGCAACAACGCCGGGTCGTATTCGGGTAGTTCAAAGGCCATTGCCGCAACGGTTGTTACTGAACCGGCGAGCCCTACCAAACTGGCAGCGTGATCGAACGGCACCGCGGCTCGTACCGAATCAAGTGCCTTTGCAAGATCAGTTTCAGCGGCCTCGATCTGCTCAGGAGTTGCTGGATCACTAAGCAAATAACGTTCAGCAAAACGCACACAGCCGATATCGACACTGATTCGGTTGGTGGGTTTCGCCGCCCCCAAGACAAACTCGGTAGAACCACCACCGATGTCGACAACAAGCGCTGGCAGTTTAACTAAACCTTCAGGTAAACCTCGAATTGCGCCCATAAATGAAAGTTCAGCTTCTTCATCACCACTGATGACATCCGGCTCAATTCCAAGTCGAAGGCGCACCCCGGCCACAAACTCCTCACGATTTCGCACATCTCGACTTGCTGAAGTCGCCACAAATCTAATCTGTTCAATACTCGATTGCGCAATTAAATCTGCGTACTCATCTAACGCAGCGAATGTTCGCGCTAGTGCCTCGGTTGAAAACTCGCCGGTACGATCAACCCCTTCACCCAAGCGGACAATCCGCATAATTCGAAGCTGCTCATGAAATACTCCTTCGTCATCAACGTCGGCTATGAGTAGGCGAATCGAATTTGTCCCGCAATCAATGGCGGCTAAACTCATAGTTCGTCACCGCACGGATTCGCGATCCACCAAGGATCCAGGGCCGCCAGTACCTCATCACCAAGTGGGTTGACCCCTGGGCCGGATGCCAAAGAATGTGCCGCGAGAACGTGTAAGCATTTAACCCGGTTCGGCATACCCCCGGCGCTAATACCACCCAACTCAGCCACCTCTTCAATTGCTAAACGATCCGCCAAATATTGATCGTGGGCAGCGGCATACTGCATCGCTAATTCAGGGTCTGTTGCTAGACGCTGCTCCATAGTGCGCATCAAGCCACTTGCTTCGAGGGTCCCGATCGCACCGGCTAACCGCGGGCAGGTGGCGTAATACAAAGTCGGAAACGGGGTGCCATCATCAAGGCGCGGCGTAGTTCGAACGACATCAGGGGCACCACATGGGCAGCGGTGAGCTACCTGCATTTCACCACGGGGTGCGCGACCCAATTGCACTTCGACTAAGTCGATATCGCGCCCAGATGCCGGCTCCATCGAAGGGGTCGTCATCTGAAGAACCTATCCACCCCGGCCAGCAGCCAGGTCGCGTAATTACGTTGACCCGCTGTGCTCATCATCAGGGCGGCATCTTGCTTGTTCCGCATATTTCCTACTTCAACTATGACCGTGGGTACATCACTGAAATTCAAAGTTGACTGTTCACGGCTCACCATGCGCTGCCCAGCGATATAAGTTGACGGTGGAGCTCCAGCCGCCTTCATCCCGGCGATCATGTCAGCGGCGAACCTCCTGTCGACTTCGATCACGTCATCGGTCCAGCCTTTGATCCGTACCGGCTCGATTACAAAGAAGCCGCGGCCATTTGACGGCCCTCCATCGGCATGGATGCTGACCATGGCATCTGCTTTTGCCGCGTTAGCTATACCAGCCCGATCCCAAACGCACGGACCCCATTTTGAGCGTGAGTTGGAATCGCGCGTCAGCACCACAGTGGCTCCCTGCCCCTCCAGCAACTGCCGTAGTTGCTTTGCGATCTTCCAGTTCAAGGTGGCCTCTGGGAACCCAGCGTTAGTCGCAGTTCCGGTTGTATTGCAGCCCTTGACTAAGGCCCCGTTGAACTTGGTGGAATTGATTTCGTCGGCGAACTCAGGTGCGCCATTACCCAGCTGATGGCCTGGATCAATCACGATGGTCTTTCCACTAAGTGGGCCTTCGAGCGCCTGCGCACTAGGTGTAGTACTGAAGGAAATGCCTAGGGCTATCAGCGCGGCAATTACTGAGCGTTTCACAAGATGAGGAGCATTCGGCTATTACCCAAAGTGTTTGGTTTAACGCGCTCAAGATCAAGGAACTCCGCCACGCCCTCGTCGTAGGACTGTAAAAGTTGTTCGAATACGGCGTGCTCAACGGGTGCACCTTCAATTTCGGCAAAGCCGTGTTGGCTGAAAAATTCAGTCTCAAAGGTGAGGCAAAATACCCTTTTAATACCAAGGTTTCTGGCGCGTTCCAACTGCGCATTTAGGATTTGTGAACCGACACCACTGCGCCGATAATTCGGATGTACGGCCAAGGTGCGAACCTCGGCGAGATCCTCCCACATCACATGCAAGGCGCCACATCCAACAACTTCGGCACCGGCGTCTGCTACCAGAAACTCTTGGACATCTTCATAAAGTGTGACGGTTGCCTTAGAAAGCAAGCGACCATTTGGTGCGTATGCGTCAACCATGCCGCGGATGGCCCGAACATCACCGGTTTGAGCAGGGCGGATTTGCACGCTGACCCCTTACCTTTCCGGCTTCACGAGCGGGAACAAAATAGTCTCACGTATACCCAACCCCGTGAGTGTCATCAGCAAGCGATCAATGCCCAAACCCACCCCACCGGTGGGCGGCATCCCATGCTCAAGGGCGCGCAAGAAATCTTCGTCAAGTTGCATAGCCTCAGCATCACCGCGCGCACCGAGTGCCGCCTGCTCGGTAAGCCGCTGGCGTTGAATTACAGGGTCAACAAGTTCTGAGTAGCCGGTGGCTTGTTCGTAGCCATTGATATACAAATCCCATTTTTCGACTTTGCCGGCATCGGTGCGATGGTCACGCACTAACGGTGAAGTGTCGACGGGGAAATCCATCACGAATGTTGGTCGACCTTCAAAGCTATCGATGACATAGTGCTCAAATAGTTCTTCAACCAACTTGCCGGGAACCGCGGTAGGTTCTACTGAAATGCCAGCCGCATCACACCAGCTTTGGAGTTGCTCACGCGAAGTCTCGGGTGTTACTTGGGTACCAACCGCAGCCGAAACTGATTCATAAAGTGAAACCTCAGGCCAGGCCCCCGATAAATCATGCACTGAGCCGTCTGGATGCGTCACCTGCTCACTGCCAAACGCGGCCAGAGCCGCAGCCTGAATTAGCTCGCGCGTGATGGTAGCCATCACTCGGTAGTCGGCGTAGGCCTCGTAGAACTCGAGCATCGCGAATTCAGGTGAATGGGTGGAGTCGGCCCCTTCATTACGGAAGTTTCGGTTGATTTCATAGACCCGCTCGAGCCCACCAACTACCGCGCGCTTAAGGAACAACTCGGGAGCAATACGCAAGAACAACTGCAGGTCAAATGCATTAGAGGTGGTGACAAATGGCCGCGCGGTGGCCCCACCGTGCATGGTCTGCAGCATTGGCGTTTCAATCTCCAGATACCCACGAGCATCTAGTGACTTCCGGATAGCCGCAACCGTCGCCACCCGCGTTCGAGCAATCTGACGAGCCTCCGGGCGCACGATTAAATCGACATAGCGCTGCCGCACCCGAGACTCTTCGCTCAGTGGTTTATGGGCTACCGGTAGTGGACGCAGCGCTTTGGCCGCCATGAGCCAAGCATCGGCGAGCACCGAAAGCTCTCCACGTTTTGAGGTGATCACCTCACCGTGTATGAACACATGGTCGCCGATATCAACCAGATCTTTCCAAAGATTCAAACTGCCTTCACCAACCCCAGCGAGTGAAACCATTGCCTGTATTTCAGTGCCGTCACCGGCCCGCAGCGTGGCAAAGCAGAGCTTGCCGGTATTGCGTTGGAAAATTACCCGCCCGGCGATACCTACTACCTCGCCTGTTTGGTGGTCTATCGGCAAATCCGGGTAGGCCGCGCGGACGGACGCAATTGTGGTGGTAACCGGCACCTGAACCGGGTAGGCCTCTATCCCAGCTACACCCAGCCGATCGCGCTTATCGCGCCTGATCCGCATTTGTTCAGGCAGATCGACCTCTGGGGCGTGGTCTTGATCAGCTGATTCCGTGGTCATAGGGCCCAAGGCTATCGGGCCGGTCGGCCAAGAAGGCAAAGCGCCGAGCCAACAGCATCCGGCTGTCGGCTCGGCCGCCTTAATACCGGGAAGGGAGTGTTACAAAGTCACGGGTGTTACAACCAAGGTGTTAGTGAATGGCACCGGGGTCACCTGACCTGCCCCCGTTTAATGTGTCAGAACGGTTGTTAGTCCTTGGGTGTTGTGGTGCCAGTTTTACTTGAATTCGTGTGGTGTCAGGTAGCCCAGTGATGAGTTGGACCTGTTCTGATTGTAGTCCTGGCGGTAGTCCTCGGCCATGATTTTTGCTTCGAGCAGGGTGGTGAATATTTCGATTCCCAGGAGCTCGTCACGCAGTTTCCCGTTGAAGGATTCCACGTACGCGTTTTGCCAGGGTGCTCCGGGGTCAATGAAGCTGATGTTCGCGGTACTGAATCGACACCAGTCGGCAACGGTATTGCTTGTCATTTCGGTGCCCTCGTCATCGCATTCCCCGAACGATTCGCAGGACACATCAACTAACCATGAGCCAGAACCCACTTACACAGAAAACTTGACAAGCCCCGGCAGTCACTGGTTTGATCGAATTGGAAATCAAGCGCCCACACTTGATTCGGGCGCGTAGCGCTCAGCCTGTCCTGCGGGTTCGTGGATTGCCCTAAGCGTGCACGTTTACGTTTCTTCACCTTCACCCGCAGACCCTCATCACGGCGTAAGCGTTGCACACGCTTGTGAGTGACCCCGAACCCTTCCCGCACGACGAGCGCATGCAACCGCCGATACCCAAACCGAGGACGCGCTGCGGCGAGCTCACGCAACCGTGCCCGCAGGGCTTGCTCGAAATCGGAAGGGACAACAGGGCTCAGTCTCTGCGTGGTGCGAGGTTGCTCAACCAATGCGCATTCTCGGTGCTGCAATCACCCGAGCGAAAGCTCACCAACTCCGCAAACTCCGATTGCATTGGATCCTAGGCAGGTAACCAAGCCCGCGCACTTGCGTGAAGAG
>CAMBQX010000126.1 GCA_945870085.1 Bifidobacterium breve
AACCTGCTCGTTCCGTCAATACCTCGCCTTCAACCTGCTCGTTCCGTCAAATTTAGCCCGATATTTGACGGTTCCAGCAGGTACAAGGATTTGCGCCGCGAGCAGGGCCCCACCGGGCGCGGGAGCAGGTAGGCGCCGGGCGCCGGGAGCGGGACCAGGTGGGCACCGGGCGCCGGGCGCCGGGAGCGGGGCGCCTAGTCAGTAATCGCATGGCCTTCAACCTGCTCGTTCCGTCAATACCTCGCCTTCAACCTGCTCGTTCCGTCAAATTTAGCCCGATATTTGACGGTTCCAGCAGGTACAAGGATTTGCTGCGCGGGCGGTTGGCCGCGGGCGGTTGGCCGCGGGAGCAGTTGGCGCGGGGGCAGTCTTGGGGCGCTAGGGGGCGTCGTGATCGCTGGTTGAGCCCGGCCCCGTGTAATCCGAGCCGTAAGCACCAGGGGCCGGTCGGCGGCGGCGGAACGGCATGAGCGCGCCCGGAGCCAGGCGCCTGGCGGCCACCAAGAAGCCCGTATGCCCACTCATGCGGTGGTCAGGGCGTACCGACAGCCCATCTAGGTGCCAAGTTCGGACCAGCGACTCCTCGGCCCGTGGCTCGGTCCAGTCACCGGCCAATCTCATGGTTTCAACGAGTTTGGACAGTTGCGTGGCAGTTGCTACGTAACCGACTAGCACGCCGCCGGGCTCTAGTGCTGCCGCTGCCATCGGGAGGCAGTCCCACGGCGCCAGCATGTCGAGGACTACCGCGTCTAGGCCGGTGACATTGAGATTGTCTTCAAGGTCGCCCACGGTCAATCGCCAACAAGTTGGTAAGCCGCCAAACCAAGTGGCGACATTTCGAGTAGCGACCTCTGCAAAATCTGCGCGACGCTCAAAACTATGGACTTGGCCGCTGTCGCCGACAGCGCGCAAAAGCGAACAGGTCAGGGCACCTGAACCAACTCCGGCCTCGGCCACCGACATGCCGGGCCCGAGTCCGGCCAAACCGATTATTCGCGCCGAGTCCTTTGGATAAATTACCGCTGCACCCCGCGGCATACTCAGCACGAAGTCATCGAGTAGTGGCCGTAAAGCTAAATATTCGGTACTTCCGGAGTTCGAAATCACCGACCCTTGAGCGAGCCCGATGAGTTCATCGTGCTCTATGGCTCCGCGGTGGCTATGAAAGGATTTACCGGGCACCAAAGTGATCGTATGCATCCGCCCCTTTGGGTCGGTCAACTGCACGAGATCGCCAGCGATAAATGGTCCGCTACGGGCGCTATTGGTTACCGAGACCGGCTCGGTTGAAAACGGTGCGTGGGCGCGTGCCATTCGTCGAACACTAGTAGGTGCTCCTGGGCCTAGGCTGCGGCCATGACGCAAATAGAGGCGGCCGGTGCACTCGCCGACTACCCCACCTCGCTTTCGCCCTCGCGCGCAGGTGACTTCATGACCTGCCCATTGCTCTTTAGATTTCGATCAATTGACCTATTGCCGCAAGAGCCGTCGCCTGCCGCGTTGCGCGGCACCATGGTGCATCGGGCCCTGGAGTTGCTATTTGACCTACCGGTGCAAGAACGCACGGTCGCCGAGGCAACGAAATTACTGCAACGATCCTGGGAGGAGCTTTCACTCGCCGAGCCTGCTTCCGCGGCAGTACTTCGAGCTGAGTTGTCCATAGCGGAGGATGCACCTTCGGCCCAGGTCGCCGAAGCGGTAATCGCACCGGCGGCAACCTTCATTGATAGTTATTTTGCCCTGGAAAACCCGCAACGCCTCGAACCCCATGAACGCGAGTTCGGGATCTCGGTCGAGATCACCGACAATTTCACCATCCGAGGCTTTATTGATCGGGTTGATCGCACCCCGGCTGGTGACATTCGAATCGTGGATTACAAAACCGGTCGGGCCCCGAGTGCGCGGTATGAAGACAAGGCGATGTTCCAAATGCGCTTTTACGCCTTGGCCTGGTGGCGCCTTACCGGTGTTGTCCCAAAGATGTTGCAATTGGTTTATTTGGGCAGCAAAAGTTTACTGCGCTACGAGCCAACCGAAAGTGATCTGGAAGCCACCGAAGCGAAGATCCTCGCCTTGCGGGCGGCGATCAATTCAGCCGCAACCAGTGGTGTCTTCGCACCCACTACATCGAAACTATGTGACTGGTGCAGCTACCGAAACCTGTGTCCGGCTTGGGGAGGGACTCCCCCGGTGCTCCCGCCGGTAAGTTCATGGGCCGTGATTCCCGTCCGCGGGGGGCTAGCGAAGTAGATCAATTCGTGGTCGCAAGCTTCCATAGACTTTCAAAACTGTGACCCGCCAGACTCTTTATCCGGCTGGCTGCGGCTAATTCGGCCAAGGGGGCTAGGTGCTCGATAGCGATAACGTGGCAGCCCGCCGCAATTGCAGCAAGAACCCCGGTGGGGGAATCCTCAACCGCTAGGCAGTCACTCGGCGTTGCCCCCAGCCGCGTGGCCGCAGTTTGGAATGGCTCCGGATGCGGTTTCGGTTTACCTACTTCATCACCTACGACAAGCACACCGAAAGGGTCATATCCAAGATCGGCGATGATGCCACGGTGTGCGCTCTCGACTATGGAGCGCGATGAATTAGTTACGAGTGCAAGGGGTAAATTCAAAGAGCGGGCACTGGCAACCAAATCGCGTGCACCTGGCATCCACGGGATGTCACCGCGTCCATATTGCTCGAGTACCTGAGCCATGAGATACGCCTCAACCCATGTGCTGTCAAATTGGTCGGCCGTATGCGTGCTCAACTTCGAGCGCATATATGCAACAACTCGAGCGACGGGGCCACCCAGACAATGTTCTTGATCGTTCTGGTCCCAGTCACATCCCATGGCTTGCATGGTGTTGATCTCGGCGATTAGCCAAAGGGGCTCGGAGTCGAGCAGGGTGCCGTCCATATCGAAGAGCACCGCACTAGGTGACTCAGGTGGCATTGAAATATTTGGCCTCTGGATGATGGACGATGATTGCGCTCGTTGACTGCTCCGGGTGTAGCTGGAACTCTTCTGAAAGCTCAACGCCAATACGGCCTGGATCCAAGAGCTTGACAATCTCGGTCTGTTGCTCCAGATCTGGGCAAGCGGGGTACCCAAATGAGTACCTCGAACCGCGATAGCCCTGCTTGGAGATCAGCGCATCCATATCCGGGTTGTCTTCGGCTGAGAGGCTAAGTTCTTCGCGAATGCGCGCGTGCCAAAACTCAGCAAGTGCCTCTGTTAACTGCACCGAAAGGCCATGTAGCTCAAGGTAGTCGCGATAGGCGTCAGCGGCGAATAGTTTGCCGGTGGCATTTGATGCTGCTTGGCCCATGGTCACCACATGAAATGCGACGACGTCGAGATGGCCCGAAGCTTGATCGCAGAAGAAATCCGAAAGGCAAAGATGACGATCTCGCCGCTGCCTGGGGAAGGTGAAACGGACCCGCTCTTTGCCCTCGTCAGGCCCTTCGTGCCAAACCACAACTAGGTCATCACCTTCGGAGTAACACGGAAAGTATCCATAGACAACAGCCGGCTCAATCATCGCTTCGGTTGGAATGCGATCAAGCCAGTATCGAAGCCGCGGTAAACCTTCGCTCTCAGCGAGTTCGGCATAGGACGGACCATCACCGCGACTGGCTTTTAGCCCCCACTGGCCGAGAAAAAGCGCACGTTCATCTAGATACGGGGTGTAGTCGGAGAGTGCTACTCCACGCACTACCCGGCTACCCCAAAACGGCGGTTTGGGAATCGACACGTCTCGGGCGACATCAGAACGCGCCGGCATATCGACCAACTCTGTGGTCTTTGGTTTAATCACCTGCTGAACACGGCGTTCGCGGCGCGCCGGCAATACCGCACCGGCCTCACCGCGTTTTATCGCCATCAGCGCATCCATTAGTCGCAGGCCTTCGAATGCGTCTCGCGCATATCGCACATCACCCTGATAGATGTCGCCTAGATCTTGTTCAACATAGGCCCGGGTTAGGGCCGCGCCACCTAGAAGAACCGGGTAGCGATTCGAGATACCTCTTGCATTCATCTCTTCAAGGTTTTCACGCATAATCACGGTGCTCTTCACGAGCAACCCACTCATGCCAATTGCATCGGCCGAATTCTGGTCAGCTGCATCAAGAATGGCTGAGATTGGCTGTTTGATGCCAATATTCACCACGTTGTACCCGTTGTTAGTCAAAATGATGTCGACAAGGTTCTTGCCAATGTCGTGCACGTCGCCCTTCACTGTCGCGAGCACCATTGTGCCTTTACCCGACTCATCAGCTTTGTCCATATGAGGCTCAAGATAGGCAACCGCAGTCTTCATAACTTCTGCACTCTGCAGCACGAATGGCAATTGCATCTCGCCCGAGGCAAATAAATCACCGACAGTTTTCATCCCTGAGAGAAGGGTGTCGTTGACGATCTCTAAAGCTGGACGATCAAGCAGTGCTTCGTCGAGATCGGTTTCGAGGCCCATTCGCTCACCATCGATAATTCGACGCTCGAGTCTTTCAAAAAGTGGCAGGGCAGCCAGTTCTTGGGCCCGGGTCTCAGCACTCGACTTCGCCTCAACCCCATCGAAGAGTTCCAGGTAACGCTGCAGAGGGTCGTAGCTAACTATGTTGTTTTCGTCGTAACTGCGGCGGTCATAAACCAGATCCAGGGCCACGGCGCGTTGCTCATCGGGGATGCGACTCATTGGCAAGATCTTTGACGCATGCACAATTGCCGAATCCAGACCCGCTTCAACACACTCATGTAAGAACACCGAATTAAGAACCTGTCGTGCGGCCGGGTTCAGGCCAAAGGAGACATTGGAAAGCCCAAGGGTGGTCTGCACTGTTGGGTACATGGTCTTCAAGGTGCGAATTGCTTCAATGGTTTCCATACCGTCACGACGAGTTTCCTCTTGACCCGTAGCAATCGGAAAGGTGAGAGTGTCGACGAGGATCGACTCAACGCTCATACCCCAATTGGTGGTGAGGTCCTTGATAAGCCGGTCCGCTACTCGAACCTTCCACTCAGCAGTTCTCGCCTGACCTTCTTCGTCAATTGTCAATGCCACTACCGAGGCGCCATGCTCCTGAACGAGAGGCATGATCTTCCCAAAACGCGACTCTGGTCCATCGCCATCCTCGTAATTGACTGAATTGACAATGGCCCGCCCACCTAACATCTCGAGGCCCGCCTGAACCACCGAAGCCTCGGTTGAGTC
>CAMBQX010000127.1 GCA_945870085.1 Bifidobacterium breve
ACCTGCCATATGTGATGGGCGAGGGTAACCGAAAACTTTCTAAGCGTGATCCAGAGTCTTCATTGCTGATGTATCGTGAAGGTGGTTATCTGCCTGAAGCTCTACTTAATTATCTGGCGTTACTTGGCTGGTCAATGGGCGATGACCAAGAGTTCTTCAGCAAAGAGCAGATGGCAGAAGTGTTTACCCTTGAGCGAGTTAATCAAAACCCAGCACGATTTGACTTGAAAAAGTGCACCGCCATCAATGGTGACTGGATCCGGTCCTTGGCACCGGCGGAGCTGGTCGTGCGCATCATTCCATTCTTGGTCGCGGCTAAATTGATCCTGCCGAAGCCGACAAGTGAGCAGCTGTCGATTTTGGAAGTAGCCGCCCCGTTGATCCAAGAGCGCATGGAAAACCTCAGCCAATCGGTCGAGATGCTCGCATTCATGCTGCAGCCCGCCGAAAGTTTTGTCGTCGACGAGGGCGATCGCGGGGTTATCGGGCCCGATGCCGCGCCTACTTTGGTAGCCGCGCGGGCGGTTTTGGGCGAATTGCCGCGGTGGCAAACCGACGAGATCCATGAAGCCTTGCGCGTCACCTTGGTCGAGGAGCTGGGCCTGAAACCCAAATTGGCATTCACCCCACTGCGGGTGGCAATAACCGGGCGCCGGATTTCGCCCCCATTATTCGAATCGATGGAGATTCTGGGTAGATCGGCGTGTTTGGCGCGCTTGGATGCGGCGATTGGTGGTGGGTGACCCGTCGCCTATAATCACTCTTCGCCGAGTGGTTGGACCTGTAGCGCTGGGGCCAAGTGTTCGGCCCCATGGGGTATGGGGTAATTGGCAGCCCAAATGATTCTGATTCATTTAGTCTAGGTTCGAGTCCTGGTACCCCAGCTGGTGTTCAGTCGACGTGGTAGGCCCACCCGACTTGATACCTGGGCGGTTGCGAGTTTTTTGCGCAGCTATCCGAAGGCACGGCCCCGTTGTGTAGTGGCCTAGCACGCCGCCCTCTCAAGGCGGTAGCGCGGGTTCGAATCCCGTCGGGGCTACAGGTGGGCGCGGGTTCTCAATTAATGGGAGCCCGCGCTCAGTTACCAAAGGAGCATCGAGTGGTACCAAAGGAGCATAGGATGGCAAGCACGCTGGCAGAGAAAGTCTGGGCGGCGCATGTGGTGCGCCATGCCGAAGGTGAGCCCGATCTGCTCTATATCGATCTCCACCTAGTACATGAAGTGACGAGCCCACAAGCTTTCGAGGGCTTAAGGGTTGCGGGGCGTGGGGTCCGGCGTCCGGATCTCACCTTGGCCACCGAAGATCACAATGTGCCGACGATCAACATTGACCAGCCCATCGCCGACCCGATTTCACGGGCCCAGGTAGATGCCCTGCGCGCGAATTGTGCCGAATTCGGGGTGCCCCTTTACCCCCTGGGCAGTATTGAACAAGGCATCGTGCATGTGGTGGGCCCGCAACTTGGCCTAACCCAACCCGGAATGACCGTGGTGTGCGGTGACTCGCACACCTCAACCCACGGGGCATTTGGCGCCCTCGCGTTCGGTATCGGCACCAGTGAGGTCGAACACGTGTTGGCCACCCAGACCTTGCCGCTGAAGCCATTTAAGACGATGGCTATTACCGTTGAAGGCGAGCTCCCGGTGGGCGTTTCCGCCAAAGATGTCACCTTGGCGATCATCGCCAAGATCGGCACCGGTGGTGGCCAAGGCTATGTACTGGAATATCGGGGTTCGGCAATTCGCGGACTTTCGATGGAGGGCCGCATGACCTTGTGCAATATGTCTATCGAGGCGGGCGCGCGCGCCGGCATGGTGGCTCCTGATGAAATAACCTTCGACTACGTAAAAGGTCGCGAACATGCACCTACCGGGCAGGACTGGGACACCGCCCTTGCGTACTGGCGCACCCTTCCCAGTGATGCCGACGCAGTATTTGATGCTGAAGTCTTACTCGATGCAACGACCCTGAGCCCATATGTCACTTGGGGCACCAATCCGGGCCAAGGCCTACCACTATCTGCTTCGGTGCCTTCACCAGAAGATGCGCTTGACGAAGTCGAGCGCGGTGCCATCGAGCGGGCTCTCGAATATATGGACTTAGTGCCTAGAACACCACTCCGCGAAATCGCGGTGGATACTGTTTTTGTCGGCTCCTGCACCAACGGTCGCATCGAAGATCTTCGAGCGGTTGCCGACGTACTTCGTGGGCGGCAGGTGGCCGATTCGGTGCGAATGTTAATTGTGCCGGGTTCGGTTCGCGTCAAACTGCAAGCTGAAGCCGAAGGATTGGACTCGGTATTCATTAATGCTGGTGCCGATTGGCGCGAGGCGGGGTGCTCAATGTGTTTAGCCATGAACCCGGACAAATTAGCCCCCGGGGAGCGCAGTGCATCAACTTCAAATCGGAACTTCGAAGGCCGTCAAGGCCCGGGTGGTCGCACCCACTTGGTGTCGCCGGGAGTAGCAGCGGCCACCGCGGTGGTCGGTACTTTGGCCGCTCCCGCTGACCTTCCAAACCTCGTTTAAGGAGCAGGCAATGGATGCATTTACCACCCATACGGGTACCGCGGTACCACTGCGCCGAAGTAATGTCGATACCGATCAGATCATCCCCGCCGAATACCTAAAGCGGATTTCTCGCAACGGTTTTGAGGATGGGCTTTTTGCTTCTTGGCGTAAAGATCCCGAGTTTGTCCTAAATCAGGAGCGGCACGATGGCGCCACTATCTTGGTGGCCGGCCCCGATTTTGGTACCGGTTCGTCTCGTGAGCATGCCGTTTGGGCTTTGCAGAACTATGGTTTCAAAGTTGTTATTTCCTCAAGATTTGCAGATATCTTCCGGGGTAACTCGGGTAAAGGTGGGCTACTGACGGCCCAGGTGCCGCAGGAAACCGTTGAGGCGCTTTGGTCACTGATTGATTCAGACCCGGCGACGGCGGTAACTGTCGACCTAGATAAGCAGCAAATCCGGGCGGGCCAACTGAGTGCCGATTTCGATGTTGACGGCTATGTGCGCTGGCGACTGATGGAGGGCTTGGACGACATTGGCATCACTTTGCAATCGGTGGATTTGATAACAGCCTTCGAAAAGCAACGTCCGGGAATCACTCCAACCACCATTTGAACGCCTTTCTGCCTTCAGTGGGCTTCAGGTTATCAAGATCACGGTGTGTCGATTGGCGTAATCCGTTGATTCGCAATAGTTTTTGCCTATCGACATCCGTCGATTGTTCTTTTAACGTCGATCCTCCTGGAAGGTTTTTCCCGTGAACAAGGCAGACCTAATTGATTCGGTGGCCGCAAAACTCGGTCACACCAAGCGCGACGTAACCGACATCGTTGAATCCTTCATCGAGGAGACAAAAAAGGCCGTTGCCAGCGGCGAGCGCGTTGCTCTCAGTGGCTTCGGTATCTTCGAGGCTCAGGCCCGCAAAGCACGCCTAGGCCGTAACCCACGTACTGGTGAAACAGTGCAGATCAAGGCCACGAAGACCCCTAAGTTCCGCGCTGGCGCGGAGTTCAAAGCGGTAGTTTCGGGCAATAAGAAGGCTCCGGCCAAGAAAGCTCCGGCCAAGAAGGCTGCAGCTAAGAAGGCTCCGGCTAAGAAGGCTCCGGCCAAGAAGGCTGCTGCGAAGAAGCGGTAAATCAACTCGTGCGAATGGCCCACCAATTTGGTGGGCCATTCGTCGTTGGCGTCAAGTTGGCCCCTTTAGTGCGGTAAGTGGATTGAATCCACAGCGCCGGTTGGCGACAGTTCAATAGCTAGTCGCTGGCCAACGCGTAATTCCCGGAACACCGATTCGGTTACCTGCTGTTCGGTAACTTGCAATAGCAAGCCCTCTTCTGTTGCAACTTGCGCAGCTCCGTTCGGCAGCCAACGGTAGAAAGTAGCCGCAATCATTGTTTAATACTTCGCTGCAATGCGGATTCGGTAGCTGGTCCGACACCAATGCGAATTGCATCCCAAAGATCGACTTGGGTGTCTACGTCGCGATGCACGCGCGCTAGGTTGCGGCGTTGTGATGGGTTCTCCGAAAGTCCGAGCTCTACGTAGCCGAGTGCTGTATGGCGAGCGCGGGAGCGGGTGCCAAACGCCGGCGTGCACCCGGCGATGGTGTGACACATCAACATGGTGGTGCCAATCCCTTGCGTGTCAGCGATGAACGAACGCTCGTAGATGCCCGCGTAACGAAGCACAAAATCAATCACCTCACCGGTTAAGCAAGGGAGGTCACCGGCAACGATGGCAATACCTAAGCCGGGTGGGGTCAACGAGGCGCCGAATAATGCCGCCTCATTTAGTCCCCGGTGTGGGGATTCAGGAGCCCACAGGTGATTGGCCTCGACCGCAACTTGCTGCACGTCGGCATCGTCGGTCACCACTGTGACCTGGGCAACGGCTTCTGAATCACTAAGTGCGCTTAGAACGTCCCGCAGGAAAGCCAAAGCCAGTTCCGGACGGGCCGGGTCGTCCGCGGGCAGTAGCCGAGTTTTAGCCCCGGTCAGGGCTTTGACTGGTAGCACCATGGCCCATTGGGTTGGTCCATTGATCAGCCCACCGGTGATGCTCACGGGCACTACTCTGGCATGGTGCATATAACGCGCCGCGACCCCTTGGGTTGGGGCTATCGGGTCACCGTATTTTTGTTGACTCCGCTGCTTAACCTATTGACCAAGCGGCAGTGGGAGGGCACCGAGAACATCACGACGCAAGAAGGTGGCATGGTCGTTGCCACTAATCACATTTCCTGGTTTGACCCGCTCGTGTCTTCGCATGTCTTATGGGATAACGATCGGCCGCCGAGATTCCTGGCGAAGGAGTCTGTTTTTCGGGTCCCGATTGTGGGGGCGATTATTACCAGCGCAAAGCAAATTCGGGTGTATCGCGAAACCAGCAACGCCACCGATGCGGTGCGCGATGCCATCGCGGCCGTTCATTGCGGTGAATGTGTGGTGGTTTATCCAGAAGGCACCATCACCCGCGAACCGAACCTTTGGCCGATGACCGGTAAGACGGGTGCCGCGCGGATAGCGCTGGCCGCCGGTTGCCCATTGATTCCGAGGGCGCAATGGGGGGCTCAAGAGGTGATGCGCCCATACCGCAAGGAATTCCGCATCCTGCCCCGTAAAACCATGAAGATCTTGGTTGGGCCACCCATCGACTTGTCAGAT
>CAMBQX010000128.1 GCA_945870085.1 Bifidobacterium breve
AAAACCACACTGTCACATTCGAGGATCTTGGAACGGCCTTTCGCGTCCTGGATCTGCACACCCTCGACCTGTTGGCCGCCGAGAATCTCGGTGACCTTTGTTGATGTCAGTAGCGGGAAGCGCCACCTAGCGCGCGCGGCAAAATTGAAGGCCGAAAATGAGTCATGTCGGCGTCGCTCGGTGACCATTGCTACGACATCACATTTGGCATGACGCAAGGTGAGTACGGCCGAATACGAAACATGTTCGGCGCCAACGATCACGGCACGCTTGCCTGGCGAACCGTGTTGCAAGTGCACAAGCCGTTGCAACCAGCCGGTGGTGAATACGCCCGCGGGCCTGGTACCTGGTACCAACCGCGCTGCTCGGGGCCTTTCGCGACAACCGGTGGCGATCACAATTACTTTCGCCTTGACGGTAAGGCGCCCGGTAGGAGCGGTGACTTCGATGGTGTGTTGAGTTGCATTGATATCGGTGACGGTGGCCTCCGTCATGATCCGTGCACCACCTTTGACAGCCCGGAGCGCTAGGTGGCCTGCGTAAATCGGCCCCCGCAGTGGCTGCCGTAAATCGCGAATCCCATAACCGTGATGATCCGAATAACGTGGCACACCACCGGGCTGGGTGTCGCGATCGATGATCAACACGTCACTGATACCTAGTTCACCGAGCGCATGAGCGAAGGTCAGGCCCGCTGGGCCAGCACCGATCACTACAACGTCGACGTTTTGCTGCGCCAAGTGTTGTTGGTCAGGCATGAGTGTGCCCTGACCACGCGGTTGCCATCTCGGTGATCAAAGCCCCGCAATGAAAACCCTGACAGCGCCCAGCCAAAGCTCTGGTGCGCCTTCGCAAGCCGTCGATGTCGCCGGCGGGCACCGGGCTGGTGAGGGCATCCCTGACTTCTCCGAGGGTCACTCGTTCACATAGGCAAAGGATGCGCCCGTATGCGGGATCGGCAGCTATAAGCGCGGCATCTTGATAGGGCCGCGGCCGTGACTCCGCAAGATTTGGCATCGTCACGGTGGTGGGTGACTTCAACTCTTGCATTTTGACACCGCGCTCACCTAGGTCAGCTATCACCTGCTCGGCGATAGCGAGTGAAGACGAGATCCCCGTTGATCTAATGCCACCAACGCGCACATACTTATCGGGAAAGACCTCGTAGCAGTAGTCACCGTGCTCACTTGCTGCGCGCAGGCCCGAGTACGTGGCGGTGACTTCTTCGTCAATAAGTCTTGGCATGATCGCGCGGCCTTTATCGAGCAGGCCGGCCAAAGCCTCAGCGGTGGTATTTGTTGCGGTCTTATCGGTGAGGTCTTCGGCGGTTGGTCCGAGCAGTACATTGCCGTAAATAGTTGGTGCAACCAGCACGCCCTTGGTGGTGGCCGTGGGCACCGGCAAAATCACATGCTTAACAAGTGATCGCGCAAGTTTGTCGAACACAATCAGCTGCCCCCGGCGCGGAGTGATGGTGAAGCCATCATGACCGAGTAGGCGATCGACTACGTCACTGTTGAGGCCGGCTGCATTTATCACCCAGGTTGCATACACGGTGCCAGCGGCGGTTTGTAGTTCGTGGCGACCTTCAATGCGCGCGGCTTTTGTAACCCCAGCCTTGCGCAATAACGTGCCGCCATTGACTACGAAGTCGGTCGCGAGGGCGATAACAATCGACCACGGGTCGAGTAATCCTTCATCGGGTACTAGTAGGCCACCGTGGGCACCGGGGCCGAGATTCGGTTCCAGTTCATAGACTTCTGACTTACTTTTTACTTCGATACGGGTGTAGCCGGTGGCTTGCGCATTTGCGATGATGGATTCAAGGCGCAAGAGCTGCTCATCATCCCAAGCGACCAGCAAGGCTCCGGTGCGCTCCAGCGGCCAGCCGAAATCGGATGCTCGCTCCTCAAGTAGTTGATGCCCGCGCGCCACAAGTTTGGCCTCCAATGTTGCGGGCTTGGCATCAAAACCGGTGTGCCAAATTGCGGTATTGGCTTTACTGGTGCCGGCCCCAACATCGGCTGCGGCTTCCAGCAGGACAACCCGCAGGCTCTGGCGCACAAGAGCGCTGGCAATCGCGCAGCCGACGACGCCTCCACCGACCACCGCGACGTCGTAGGACTGCTTCACGCTGTCGATTATCGCTCAATCGGCTCGAAGATGTTCCGCGGTTGCCATCCGGCAATGATCTCGACCTCGGCTCCGGGCCCCAACAAGCCGCGCAGGGTGGTGGCGGCAATACCAAGTGCAGTGGCGCAGTCATGGGGGTAAACCTCGATGGCAATGCCTAGATCGTCGGCTTGTAGCTGCATTAAGACCTTTGATTGAGTCAGGCCACCATCAACGCGCAGCACTTTCAGCGACTCACCCAGGTCGGTTTCGACGGCGCGCACCACCGAGGTGACTTCGGCCGCGAGCCCGGTAAAAAAGGCGCGCGCGATATGGCTGGGGGTGCTCGCAAGGCTGAGGCCGGTGATTTGTGCCCGCTGATTTGGCGCCCAAACCGGCGCCCCCCGACCGGTAAATACCGGCTCGAAATTCACGCCAGCGGTATCGGTAACCGCACTTGCCAGCACATCTAGATCGGCTGGGTCCTTAATGAACCCGACCCGTTGCAACCACGAGACTCCGGCTCCTGCGCTATAAACCTGCCCGTCGATGCACGATGCGCGTGTACCGTCAGTAAATACCCAGGCCAGTGAGGTCGCGAGCCCTGACGTGGAGTGGATGTGTGCGGCACCGACATTGGCCAATAAGAAGGCACCGGTGCCGTAGGTGCACTTGGCCAGGCCTCGAACGTTGCAGCCCTCGGCGTAGAGCGCCGCCTGTTGATCAACCATCAGGCCGATTACGGGGATGGTTCCGCCGAACACTTCAGTGGTGCCGACTTGTGCATCGCAGGGCAAAATCTCAGGCAGTGATGACGGGTCTATGCAGTAGCTATCGCAGGCGGCGGTTGACCACTGCAAAGTTTCGGGGTCGAGTAGTTGGGTGCGTGATGCGGTCGAAAAATCGGTTACATATCTACCGGTAAGCCGCGCCGTCACATAGGCATCAATTGTTGAAATCACCGCACCAGCCGGCAATTGGTAATTGCGCTTTAGCCACGTCATTTTTGGTGCCGCGAAATACGGATCAACCGGTAAGCCCGTGATTGACCAAAGAGTCTCGCGTTCTTTCGGTGAGAACCCATCGGTGATGACATGTGAGCGGCGGTCTTGCCATGAAAGCGCTGGTGTCAGCGCAGCCCCTGTAGCCCGGTTCCACCCGAGCACGGTCTCACCTTGATTACCAAGACCAACGGCGTCAATGTGAGCACCCGAATGCGCTATTGCTGCGCGACCGGCGTCAATCACACTTTCGATAAGTAGCTCAGGATCTTGCTCAATCTTGTCACCGTCAAATGTCAATCCGGCTACTGGTACATCTACCTCGCTCAGGATTCCGCGAGATTGACACCACACCACAGCTTTGGTGGCCGAAGTCCCTTGATCAAGTGCGAGGATTATCAATGGCAATTAGCCGATGGATAGGCCGAGTAATTCGCGCGAGACGGCATCCGCTCCGCGCCAGCAGTCATGGAATGAAGTGTAGAGGGGGATTGGTGCCATGCGAATGATGTTTGGCTTGCGATCATCGGGGATGACGCCCCAATTTTCGTCCATTCGCCTGGCGAATTGCGCAACATCGGTGTCGAGGCGGATAGAAATTTGACTGCCGCGCCGAGCGGCTTCGCGCGGTGTCACAATCCCAAGTGGAGCTCTCGTGGCGAGATCGTCAAGGAGCGAAAGCAGGTAGTCACTTAGCTGCAAACTGCGTTTGCGCAAGGCAGGCATGCCGACCGAATCAAAGATCTCCAGCGACGCGCGAATAGGCGCAATGGCAAGAATCGGTGATGTGGAAAGCACCCAAGCTTCGGCCGTCGGTGGGGTGTCGATTATCGGCGCCATGTCGAAGCGGGTTTCGAGCCGATTGCCGTACCAACCCTCTAGGCGTTGAATATCGGGGTCGGCTAGATGCCGCTCGTGGACAAAAGCCGCGGCAACGGCACCGGGCCCGGAGTTCAAATACTTGTAATTGCACCAGGCGGCGAAATCAACCCCCCAATCGTGCAGTGATAGCGGCACATTGCCGGCGGCGTGCGCTAGATCCCAGCCGACGAAAATTCCGGCTTTACGGCCCGCGGCGGTGATGGCCGCGATGTCCATCAGTTCACCCGTCAGGTAGTTGATGCCGCTGAGCATCAGGGTGGCGATTCGGGGCCCCTGCTGTTCGATCACGGAAATCACATCTTCGGTGCGAAGAACATCTTCACCCGCGCGCGGGCGTAGGCGAAGGATGGCTTCATCGGGGTCGTATCCGCGTAGGCGGGCGTGGCTGCGTACGGCATAGGAGTCTGACGGGAACGCATAGTCCTCGATGAGGATCTGATTGCGCTCGGCGGTTGGCCGATAAAACGATGCGAGCATCAGGTGCAGGTTCACGGTCAAGGTATTCATTACTGAAACTTCTTGGGGCAGCGCGCCAACCACCCGACTCAAAGCTTCATTCACATACTGGTGGTAGTGCAGCCACGGATCACCGCCGGTGAAGTGCCCGTGCACACCGCGCTGCGACCAGGATTCAAGAACATCTAGGATCGCTGCCGCCGTAGTGATTGGTTGCAGCCCGAGGGAGTTGCCGGCGAAGTATGCCTCGTACGGGTAGGCGCCACTATTTGCCGGCAATTGGATGAACTGCGACCTAGTTGCTGACGGGTGTGCGGTATCTAGGTCATGGGCGTACTGCTCTGACAGGTTCATTACCGAACTTGCTCCTAGCTGCTTAGAAATGGGTATGGATGAATCCGGCTATCAAACATAAGCGCGGTATGACCATAGTTCATCAAAAGTTACCCGTGACATGCTTTTTTCGAGCCACTGGATACCCGACGAACCACCACTACCAACTTTGGCTCCGAGTGACTGCTTCACCGCACGTAGGTGCAGGGCCTGCCAATCTAGGAAGGCCTGTGAGATCTCCGAAAGCACATCACCGAGCATACGTAGTGGATCATTGACCGGAAGTTCGGTATAGACCTTCACCCACGCCGCCTGGACTGAATCATTTGGCGTGTACGCCTCGGCGTGATCACGAGCCATA
>CAMBQX010000129.1 GCA_945870085.1 Bifidobacterium breve
CGGTGCGCCCGAAGAGATTCGAACTCCTAACCTTCTGATCCGTAGTCAGATGCTCTATCCGTTGAGCTACGGGCGCCTTGTAACTTGCGAAGTATAGCGTTCATATGACATCCGGTTCGGCGCCTAGGTAACCTGCCGACGTGAGCGCCAAAATGACCAATTACCGCCCTGCGGCCGCATCGGCCAGCCCTGCGCCACCACTTACCTAGCCAGGTAACTAGGTGGCCAGTACCTGGGGTTTCCAATAGCCCACCGGAGGCGGTGCCGCACCCCCGGATTCGCTAACTAGTAAGCCCTTTGAATGCCTCTGCAATCGCGGCTTGGCCAGCAGCTTCGTACTTATCAGGGTCGAGCACTTGCCCGAGTTGGATACCAACCCCTTGGCGATCGTGAACCTCGGCGCTGACTAACGTGCCGGCCTCCGTCTCAGTAAATTCCACGTCGAATCTGATGGGCAGTTCATCGGTATGCATAAACCAAATCCCAAGGAGGCGGTACTTAAGCAGTTTTCCACCCTTCCCGGCCACCGCATCGGCATCATCTGTCTCTACCGTGAGACCGGCGGCTGCCAGGTTTGAGTGAACCAACGCTTTCGCATCGTCAATATTCATGCTCGTCGTGATACTGCCCTCGGCGCAAGTTGTCATGGCTCAATCCTAACATTATTTAATTGCAAAACCAGCCGTGTAATAATCGGCTATGGAGCAAACCCGAAGGCAATTTCTGACCGGTGCCTGCGCCCTCGTAGGCGCCGGACTCGGTGCCGCACTACTAGCCGACTCGGCCGATGCGGCCACCGGAATCAAACGCAAAAAGAACGGCCAAGTAGAAGTCACAGTCGCGCAAATCCCCGACCTGCAGCAAGTAGACGGCGTGGTGAACCTGGGGACGGTCAAAGGGATTCCGACAGCAGTTGTCTGCACCGGGCCTTCGACATACATCGCGCTGAACCTGCGCTGCCCCCATGCGGGAGTCTCCGTTCGCGATACCGGGAGTGAATGGCTGTGTCCGGCACACGGATCCCAGTTCGAGTTAGACGGCGCCTTCATCAGTGGGCCCGCCGGTCGCGCATTGGCACCGGTGCGCTCACGGTTGAGGAACGGTGTCTTGACGGTCGGTTAGGCCGCGATCCGTGACCCAAACACGTGGCCCCGTTGACATAAGCCATCGGGGCCTGGGTGGCGGAGGCGGGGAGATTTGAACTCCCGATGGGTGTTAAAACCCAAACCGCATTAGCAGTGCGGCGCCATAGACCGGACTAGGCGACGCCTCCACGCTGGGAACCATAGATTTCTGACCTGTTGGGTCAAGAGATAGGTCGAGCAATCTGTGGCTCAGCCCTATAAGGGTATCGGGTGCGGTCACGCGCCTCGGCAGGCGTCGGGCACACTTAGGTCTCGTGACAACCACATTGGCGATTGACTGCGGGGGCGGCGGAATCAAGGGTTCGGTCCTTGATGAGTCGGGCACCATGCGGGCTCAACCGATCCGGGTGCAAACCCCCTATCCCTTGCCAACCGCCCTTTTTGTGCAGACTTTGGTTGACCTTGCCGCAGCCTTGCCCACGGCCGATCGGGCCACGGTCGGCCTGCCGGGGATGATCCGCCACGGGGTGGTGGTCACCACGCCCCACTACGTAACGCGCTCAGGCCCGCGCACCCGGGTGCTGCCCGAACTAGTTTTGGAGTGGGAGGGGTTTGACGCCAAAGCGGCGTTGACCAAAGCTTTCGGTTGCCCCACCATCGTGTTGAACGACGCAGAGGTGCATGGCGCCGGAGTAGTGGCTGGGCAAGGGCTCGAAGTGGTGCTGACATTGGGCACCGGTTTGGGTTCAGCCGTTTATGACGGTGGCCGCCTAGCACCGCACCTTGAGTTGTCACAAGCTCCGGTGCGCTGGGGTTTGTCATACGACACCTACATCGGTGAGCATGAGCGTCGTCGACTAGGTGATGCACTTTGGTCGCGGCGCATCGGACGCATGATCGAAGGGCTGCGGCCGGTGTTCATGTGGGATCGGCTCTATCTAGGTGGCGGCAATAGCCGGCACATCACGCCCGTGATTCTCAATCGCATCGGAGATGACGTTGTGATCGTGCCCAACGCTGCAGCCCTTGTTGGCGGTGCACGTGCTTGGCTATTACAGACCGAATCGTGACAACTAGCTTCGCTCCCAAACCACGTAACGTCGATGCTATTGGTATCGGCATGTATTTACTCGCCGCTTTTTTGTTTGCTTTAAATGGATCTATTTCTAAACTTGCCATGAATGCGGGTCTCGACCCAGCGCACCTAACGCAGCTTCGAAACAGTGGCTCCATGGTCGTGCTGGTGATTTTTGTGCTGCTGTCTAATCGCGGTGGATTTCGCATTCAGCGCGGTGAACTCCCGTTCTTGTTGGCGTACGGCGTCATTGCATTTGTGCTTGTGCAATTCCTTTATTTCTTCACCGTGTCGCGGCTCCCACTTGGGCTCGGCACGCTGCTCGCGTTCTTGGCTCCGGTGGTAGTGGCGTTCTGGGTGCGATTCGGCAAGAAGCAGCCGGTCAGCAACAGGCTTTGGCTAGCGATTGCGCTCATCCTGATCGGGCTAGGGCTGGTCTCGCAAGTGTGGCTAGGCCTTCGTTTCGACATTCTCGGCGTGCTCGCCGGGTTCGCCCTGGCCTTGGCTCTCGCGCTCTACTGGCTACTCGGTGAGGCCGGTCAAGAGCGCCGCGATGGGGTCTCATTAACAATGTGGGGCTTCATTTTGGCCTCGGCAACGTGGGCCATCTTGCAACCTTGGTGGAACTTCCCTTGGCCGGTTCTGGGTGAAATGTCAGTGCCCGAAACGGCCGATTTCCCGGCACTTCCGATCTGGGGCATCATGCTTTGGGGGGTAATTCTCGGTACCTTAGTCCCGTTCCTCTTGGTCCTGGGTTCACTGCGCCGCATCGGAGCGCAACGGGCCGGCATCGTCGCAACTACCGAACCACTTTGGGCTGGCTTGATCGCTATTTACGTGCTCGGTGAAATACTCACTTGGGTACAAGCACTGGGCGGTTGCGTCGTCATTGCTGGAGTTGTACTCGCTGAAACTTCGCGTCGAGTTAGCGCTAAAGAGGAGGCGGGATCTCTCCCGAGCCCCGTGTAATTAATTCAGACGGCACCACCGTCGTTGTTGCCGGGCGCGCTGCATCGGCCAGGCGCGCGAAGAGTGCTTCCGCGGCGAGGCGCCCAATGCGCCTGGGGTCTTGAGCAACGACACTCACCCCCGGGTTTAACACATCGGCAAGTTCGAAATCATCAAACCCAATTTGCGCAACTTCTTTCTCAAGGCCCAATGCCCGCAGGGCGCGGACAGCACCCATGCTGATCAAGTTCTGCGCGGTGAATAGCGCGGTCGGTGGCTGCGCACCTTGTAAGAGTCCGGTGATACTTATTTCAGCCTGGTCAACTGTCCGAATATCGCGCACCACATAATCGGCCGGTACCTTGACCTGTGCGGCCATCATCGCATCGAGAAAACCGTCGTATCGATCTTCTGCTGTCGGCAGCGCTGACACGCCACCGACGAATGCAATACGTCGATGGCCGAGTGCTATCAGCTGCTGCACCGCATTTTGGGTTGCTGATCGGTTGTCGGTGACCACGACGTCGCCTGCAACACCGCGCGGCGCACGATCCACGAAGGCCATCACCAGGCCCGAGCGCATTTCATTGGCCAGGTAACCCTGTTCGAGGGCTGTTGGCGCGAGGATGAGACCGTCAACTCGTCGCGAAGAAAATGCTTCGACAATTTGCTGCTCTTGGCTTTGATCTTCGTCAAGGCTGGCCGCGAAGACCGCAACCCCACGTTGCACCGCAACTTCTTCGACGCCTCGCAGAATCGACGCGAAGAACGGGTTAGATACATCCTCAAGAACCAGCCCGATAGTCGCGGTGCGCTGCCCGGACCGCCGCAGATTTGCCGCAGTTAGATTTGGGCGAAAGTCCAGTTGCGCCGCAGCCCGCTCCACCCGGATGACCAACTCCGCCGACACCCCGGGCTCGCGATTAACCACCCGGGAGACGGTCTTTAGGCTGACCCCCGCCAGCGCCGCGACCTCGCGCATGGTGGGGCGCGGCCGGTGCCGACTTGGCCCCTGGGCTGGTGAACTGGGGCTAGATAACGTTGTCATTACGAAACCGGATTATTGCATATTTCGATTTGACAAGAAAGGGGAGGGGCATTAGAACTAGCGGACAACGTTGTCACCCTAATTGGTGGCGACTTGATAAGAGGCACTTGAACACGACCCGGTTTAGGGATTTACCGATGGCTAACTTTCGGTGAAGATGCCATAACGGTTAGGCACCGGTACGGTTCCAAAACCTAGCGGAAGCCAAATTTGACCGCTAAAAAAGGGACGTGGCTAAGTGTCACATCCACCTCCATCCCCCTTCGAAGGGAAAAAAATGAATAACCGCATCACACGCGGACGAACGTTTGCGGCAATCGCTGCCGTAGGCACCCTCTCGGTGATCTTGGCCGCCTGCAGTTCGGGCACCACGGCAACCACAGAGCCAGCGGCACCAGCAGCAACCGAAGCCGCAGCACCAGCTGCGACTGAGGCAGCAGCACCAGCAGCAACCGTAGCTGTCTCGCTCATCACCAAGGACTCAACCAACCCGTTCTTCGTTGCCATGCAAGAAGGCGCCAAGACCGCGGCTGCAGCAGCCGGTGTTGACCTGACGGTCGGTTCGGGCAAGGAAGAGGGCGACGATGCGGGCCAGATCGCCCTTATCGAAAACGCCATCGCCCAGGGCCAAGCCGGTATCCTCATCACGCCGATGTCGGTCAACGTCAACGAAGCCATCAAGAAGGCCCGCGACGCCGGGCTATATGTGATTGCTCTTGACACCCCAACCGATCCACCGGACGTCGTTGACATCACTTTCGCAACGGACAACTGCCTCGCAGGTGAGGCAATTGGCCAGTGGACCGCAGGTAAGCTCAATGGCGCAAAAGCCATCATCGCTCGCCTCGTGATCTTCAACGATCGCATGGTGTCGGTTGACTACTGCCGCGACAATGGCTTCCTAAAGGGCCTTGGCGTCGACATCGTTGACCCGACGATCATGGGTGACGAGCCCACCTCGGGCAAGTACACCACCGGTGCCGGTGG
>CAMBQX010000130.1 GCA_945870085.1 Bifidobacterium breve
GTAATGCATCGTTCAAGGTCGTTGCACTTAATCGGCCGCGAGCTTCTGCAAGGTCTACCCAACGTGCACCAGGTGCCTGCTCTGCTCCGAGAAGTAAGTCGATGCCCCCACCGGTTGCGTCAGTATCGATTAGCAAAGTTTGCCGACCCTGCTTTTGAGCGGCATTTGCCATTACTGCCGCGACAGTTGATGCACCGGCTCCTCCGCACGCCCCCAGCACACAAATCACCGCGCCTTGCCGTGACGGGCCTTCACCTGAATCCGCGAGTCGCTCAATTAGCCAACGTTCGGCATCGGGCAACGAAACAACGTGCTCTGCTCCAATTGCGATGGCATCGCGCCAAACTGCATCTGACACCGGCGGGGTTTCACTCCCGCCAGAAATTTCGCGGGCAATCACTACGACATCGCGGCGCCTCGGCATCTGGCTGAACTCCGCGAGGCGGTCAACGCCTATGAGAACAAGCGGTGCTACAGCCCATTGCGCCCTAGCCGAGTCAGCATGCGCGGCGAGATGGATATCGACACCAGTGGCCGCGGCTAGCCGCAGGATTTCTTCGGTGAGTTCACTGTCATCAGTAATTAGTAAGGGGCGCCGAGTTTCCATGGGTCCACCCTCGGCGGCAGCAGCTCGCGGTGCCAGTGTCAGCAACTCGGCTGTGGACAGCCTTTTTTGGGGCTGTGGACAACCATTCACCAATAGTTTTCGCATGGCACGTGGTGGGCTGCGCGCCAATGGCCCCAAACGAGGTACCGTCAAGGAGTGAAAACCGCGGCCTTCTTTGATCTAGACAAAACCATCCTTGCTCGATCTAGTTCATTTGCGTTCGCGCGGCCTTTCTATAAGGGCGGGTTGATCGGTCGCAGCGATGTCATCCGCAGTGCCTACGCCCAATTTGTCTATTTAGCGTCCGGCGCCGATCACGACCAAATGGAGTCGATGCGCACCTATATGTCGAAGTTGGTTACCGGCTGGGACGTCGACAAAGTCAAACAGATTGTCGCTGAAACCCTAGATGAAATTGTCGATCCGATGGTTTATGAAGAGGCCATCAAGCTCATCGAAGATCACAAAGCCCGCGGCCACGCCGTCATAATTATCTCTTCATCGGGCACCGATGTAGTAGAACCAATAGGACAGCGGCTCGGTGTCGATATAGCGATCGGAAGTCAGGTTGCCGTCGAAGACGGCCACTACACCGGCGAGATCTTGTTCTACGCATACGGTGAAGGCAAAGCTGAAGCGATGATGGCTCTAGCAGCCGAACACGACTATGACCTCGACTCCTCTTACGCCTACACCGACTCACAAACTGATTTACCCATGCTTGAACTCGTTGGCAACCCCGTTGCGGTAAACCCAGATACTGAACTGCGCAAAGTCGCAACCGAACGCGACTGGCCCGTGCTGGATTTTGCCACCCCTGTTGCGTTGCGCAAAACTATCGACACTAAGCAGGCTGCCGCAGCAGGTGCCGGCGTCGCTTTAGGTGCCGTTGCACTTGGTATTGCTTGGTACGCCCGCCGCCGTGTTAGCCGCGCCTAACACCCTGAGACCTCCAACCGCCAACATCATTTGGTCTGAGTGCGCACGTTTTGGTCGTGAAATCTGGATTTTTGGTTGTTTTCACGACCAAATCGTGCGCGCCCACGGAAACCACACTGAATGCGCGTGGGGACGGTGCAACCTCTTAGACGGTGACGGCTTTGGCGCCCAGCGCGCAGGCGGTGGCAAACCAAACCAAGTAGGCCGATGAACCGGCCCTGGTGCCCGACGCGTAAGCGCGTAACGCTTCGACATAAGCCGGGCGACCAAGGGTGAACATCCCGTTCTCTGGGATTGTGAAAAGGGACGGGTCAACCGCCCGCTCGGCAAGCACGCATCGAGCAGCAGCGCGGGCGACCAAGCCAGAACCCCAGGTAAAGGGCCGAAGGGTCAGTAACTCGGCGTGCACGATGCCGGCAACCAAGATTGCCGGGGCGGCGGTCGGGGCAATCACCAACCCAGCGAGTAGGGAGAGCCGGGGGGCCACCTGAGCCGCCGGAGGCAGGCTTCCGATGCGCAGCGGGTCGTCAGCGATTTCTAGGGCCCGCGGCCTTCCCAGTTGGTCTTCTGTTGCGAAACCATTCGCCGCAATCCCATGCAGCGCGGCAATAACCTGCAAGGGTGCCTTGGCCCAAGCCCCCACCTGACCGGGCACCGCGGCGGTCACATCGATTGCACGGGCCAGTGCCCTGCCCATTGGGGAGTCATCAACCACCGCGGTATCGGCCCCATCAATTGCCGCCGAATCACGACCACCTCGCTCAACGGAGGCCCGGGCAACCGCCGCGGCATTTGTGCGAACATCTCGGCGCCAGAGCACCGAGTCAATCTCCTCGCGCGCGGCCGCCATCACCCGCGCCACCTCTATGTCTTGACCTAAAACACCAAATGGGTCGGGACCGGTAATCCCGCTATTAATTTCGCCCACGACCACCATCTAACCGCCAGGTTCGCAATAATGCAGCATGCCCTCACAGACCCTGGAAAGTGCAGCCCACGAGAACCTGTCATTTGCGCCGTCTGCTGCCTTCGTCGCACAAGCCAACGTCACCTCAGCGGCTTATGACCAAGCAGCTGCTGACCGCCTGGATTTTTGGGCAACCCAAGCCAAGCGCCTATCTTGGGATACTCCGTTTGAAGAAGTTCTTGACTGGTCTGATGCACCATTTGCTAAATGGTTCGTTGGCGGCAAACTCAACGTTGCGTATAACTGCGTTGACCGACACGTCGAGGCCGGATACGGCGATCAGGTAGCCATAAAGTTCGAGGGTGAGTTGGGTGATCGGCGTGACATCACTTATGCGCAACTGCAGCGCGACGTATCGCAAGCCGCCAATGCACTAATCGAACTCGGCATCAAGACTGGTGATCGCGTCGCGATCTATTTGCCGATGATCCCCGAGGCGATTATTTCGATGCTTGCCTGCGCTCGTCTTGGTGCGCCACACTCGGTGATTTTCGGTGGCTTCTCAGCCCATGCGCTTGAAAGCCGCATCAACGACGCCGAGGCAAAACTTGTTATTACTTCCGATGGTCAACACCGACGCGGCAGCATCATGCCTTTGAAGCCAGCAGTTGACGAAGCAGTGACAAACACGCCGACGGTTGATCATGTGCTCGTTGTGAAGCGCACGGGCATCGATGTCCAATGGGACACTTCACGCGATGTTTGGTGGCACGAGATCGTTGAACGTCAACCCAACACGCACACCCCTGAAGCCTTCGACAGTGAGCACCCGCTTTTCATTCTCTACACATCTGGCACGACCGGTGCCCCAAAAGGAATTCTGCACACCACAGGTGGCTACTTAACACAGACCGCATATACCCACCATGCCGTTTTTGATCTTAAGCCTGACACCGACGTCTACTGGTGCACCGCCGATGTCGGTTGGATTACCGGCCACTCCTACGTGGTCTATGGCCCGCTGGCGAATCGGGTAACCCAAGTTGTCTACGAAGGCACCCCGGATACCCCGAAACACGATCGTTGGTGGGATGTCGTAGAGCGCCATAAAGTGTCAATCCTCTACACGGCTCCCACCGCCATTCGCACTTTCATGAAGTGGGGAGATGAGTTTCCTAACGGTAAAGACCTCTCTTCGCTTCGCCTTCTCGGATCAGTTGGTGAGCCCATTAACCCCGAGGCGTGGCTGTGGTACCACGAAATAATCGGCGGTGGCCGCTGCCCGATCGTCGACACCTGGTGGCAGACCGAGACCGGAGCCATCATGATTTCGCCGCTGCCGGGAGTAACTACTTGCAAGCCCGGTTCGGCGATGACCGCACTTCCCGGCATTGGCTCAGCAGTGGTTGATGACAATGGGCAGCCAACCGGTGAAGGCACCACGGGCTCCTTAATACTCACCGAGCCCTGGCCATCAATGCTGCGCGGGATTTGGCGCGATCCCGAGCGCTACAAAGAGGGCTACTGGCAACGCTTTCCCGATGTGTATTTTGCCGGTGACGGTGCCCGCCTTGACCATGACGGCGCTATTCGCCTCCTCGGTCGAGTCGATGATGTAATGAATATATCTGGGCATCGCATCTCAACCACCGAGGTTGAAGCTGCGCTCGGCTCACATCCAAAAGTCGCTGAATCTGCTGTCGTCGGGGCTGCCGATGCGACCACAGGGCAAGCCATCGTCGCCTTTGTGATACTCAAAGGCGGGGTGGCTGAAGATGGCGCCGGTCGCACCTCGGTTGTCAAAGAGTTGCGCGACCATGTCGCGCACGAGATTGGGGCCATCGCCAAACCGCGACAAATCCTGATCGTTGCTGAATTACCCAAGACACGCTCCGGGAAAATCATGCGCCGGCTGCTGCGCGATGTCGCCGAACAGCGCGATGTCGGTGACTCCACCACACTCGCTGACCCAGCAGTGATGACCCTCATCGCCGCCGGCCTTAATGCCAATAAGAGCGAGGACTGATAATTAGCGAATGACCACGCCCGAAGATTTCCTCGCGCGTCCTTCGCTTCGCGAGCGCGGCTGGATTCTTGAGCAACTACGTGACGAAACCGTGGGCGGTGTACTGCTGCTCATAGCAGCGGCGGTTGCGATGATCTGGGCCAACTCAGTATGGAGCGATACTTACTTCGCCTTCGTGCAATCCGAGATTGGACCACCATGGCTGTCACTACCGATATCTGCTTGGGCTGCCGATGCCTTACTAGCAGTTTTCTTCTTCGTGGTCGGACTCGAACTCAAACATGAATTTGTTCTCGGGTCACTTTCCAAACCCGCTAAAGCAGCTGTACCAATCGCCGGCGCGCTCGGGGGCATGGCTCTTTCGGCAGCCATCTTCTTCTTAATCAATTCGACCGCCGTTGACGGCTCCACTCGCGGCTGGGGTATCCCGATGGCTAGCGATAT
Organism: Bifidobacterium breve; assembly: GCA_945870085.1. Lineage (GTDB taxonomy): Bacteria > Actinomycetota > Actinomycetes > S36-B12 > S36-B12. The sequence continues at coordinate 4,924 of CAMBQX010000130.1, forward strand.
CGCATTTGGCCTCGCGGTACTTGCCGTAGTTGGCCGGCGGGTACCGGTCGCATTGCGCGCCTTCCTGCTCACATTGGCGGTCGTGAATGATTTAGGTGCCATAGTCGTCATCGGTATCTTCTATTCGAGCTCATTTAGTATCTGGTGGATTCTTGCTTCAATAGCCTGCTTCGCGGTTTATTGGTTCGCGCAACGGCAG
>CAMBQX010000131.1 GCA_945870085.1 Bifidobacterium breve
AAGGCCGCAAGATTGGCAGTGGACTCACCGCGGGAGATTCGCCAAGCCCATTCACGTTTAATGGAAGCAGCAAATCCAAGTTCGAGGATGGTGTTGAATGCGCCGTCGGAATACTCAAGGACTGAGCCGAGCACTCGGTCGAGTTCAGCAGAGGTAATGGAATTAAGGGGTATCCGGCCCGTTAGGTAGATGTCACCGAGGTGGTCGATGGCAAATGAGACGGCATACATGCGCCTATTACGTTCGAGTAGCCACCGATAAACGCCTTCGTGATTTTCTTCAGGATTGCGTGATACAAATGCATTTATGGTTATGGCGTGGGAGCCAACCGTCAAGGACATATTGGTTTGTAGTTTGTGCTCCCCCGGCAAAGTGATCACAAATGTGTCTTGGCCAGATTGCTCATAGGTAAGTTCGCACGATTTGAGATATTGGCCAATGAAAGTGATGGGTTCGGTGTTTGTCATAGTTCGCTCATGGGCCTTAACCGGGTAGTGCGGTAAGTTGGGCTGAAGATTGCCTGTTGGCTAGCGCTGCACGATAAGTAGCTATTAGTCCGGTGGTGGTTGTGCTCCACCCAAAAGTTGATGCGTGCATCCGGGCACCGGCGGCAAGTTCATGTAGTCGTTCTGGGTTGTTAATTAAGGCGCCAATTGCCTGTGAGTAGTCGACTGGATCGTGGCTGCCGATAAGCACGCCACTCACGCCGTCGGCAACGGCGGTGCGAAGACCTCCGACACTTGATGCAACAACCGGAGTTGCGCAGGCTTGTGCCTCGACCGCAACGAGTCCGAAGGACTCGGAGTATGAGGGCACTACAGCAATATCAGCGGCGCGATACCAGTCGGCGAGGGTTTGCCGGTCACCTGGTGGCTCAAAGCGGATAACGTCGGTGACACCTAACTCATTCGCGAGATCCATAAGGGCGGTTGGGTGCTCGAGCCCGCTGCCTGATGGCCCGCCGCAAACCGTTATCACTAACCGATCACGAAGTGACGGGTCAGCGTGTACGAGATGGGCTGCCGCTTTGATCAAGATGTCTGGGGCTTTTAGTGGTTGAATGCGGCCCACGAACAAGAGCACAACCTGATCTTGCCGCAATCCGAATCTGGCACGTGCCTGCCTTTTGTCACCCGGGGTGAAAACATCTAGATCGACTCCAGGGTGGACAACATCGACGCGACGTGGATCTGCTCCGTACAAAGTAATCAGCTGGTCCGCTTCATCAATAGTGTTGGCAACAAGGCGATCGGCGGCGGCTATGACTTGTTCCTCGCCGATTACCCGCATTGGAGGTTCTGGGGTATCGCCTTCGGCTAGTTCGGCGTTCTTTACTTTCGCCATCGTGTGCATTGAATGCACGAGCGGCACATTCCACCTGTCTGCCGCTAGCCAGCCGACTTGCCCTGATAGCCAATAGTGCGAGTGAATTAAATCGAACCAACCTTCTGGGTGGGCTGCCTCAACACGCATTACACCGGCCGAAACGGCGCATAACTGTGCGGGTAGATCTTGCTTGAGTAAGCCCTCGTAGGGGCCGGCAGTGATGTGGCGAACTTTCACACCCGGCATAAAGTCGATGACCGGGGCTAGGTCTGAGGAGGTGGCACGGGTGAAAATTTCAACCTCGATACCGCTCTCAGCCAATCGGCGCGCGGTCTCAACCACATAGACATTCATGCCACCCGCGTCGCCGGTGCCGGGTTGATCAAGTGGCGAAGTGTGAATGGAGAGCACCGCAATGCGTCGTGGGGCTTGCATACGGCGTGGCATGTGCAGTGTCTCCCTTCGGCCAGGGGTGAGTAATGTTTATGAAGTGATATTTACAGCGACGTACGGTTCGCCGGTTACGACATTTATCACGCGCCGCGTCACTGAAACGGCATGGTCTGCGTACCTCTCGTAATACCTCGACAGCAAGGTGACATCGATCGCTGCTTCGACGCCGTGCGCCCAGGAGGGTGACAGCACGATGGTAAAAAGTTCGCGGTGGCGAAAGTCCATTTCAGCATCGTGGCTCGCGATCTCACTCGCCAGCGAGACATCCTTCGTGGCGATCACTGCACCGGATTTAGAAACAATGGCCTCGGCGACACCTCCCATTATCGCGAAGGTTTCGCGGAGGTCTTGGGGCACGGCCGCATTTGGGTAACGCATTCGTGCTTGCTTAGCTACGTGTTCTGCGAGATCTCCCATGCGCTCGAGTGAGGCCGCAATTCGCAGTGCCCCAATAATCGAGCGCAACTCACTGCCCGTAGACCGCTTATCTTCCAGTAGCTCTAGGCATCGACTCTCTACGGCGCTGCACAAGGCGTCGATGTTGGCGTCCGCGTGGATGACTTTCTCGGCCAACGATAAATCCGCGTTGAGCAGGGATTGCGTCGCTAGGTTCATCGCAGAACCAACCAGAGTTGTGATGGCCACGAGGTCGTTATTGACCAGTGTCAGAGGCCCTTGGTTGGCGGTTGCCATCGCTTTCCTCCTGGTTCGTGGTGGCGCCCTGCGCGTTCGGACACTTAGCGTAAGGGGTCGATCGGATTTGTGCCGCCAGGGTGAACTGAAGGAGGCTAAAAGGTTAAATATTCGCACCCGAGGTTAATGCTGTGCGAACTAACGACGACCGGTTGCCGCCTTATTCGTTTCTGGGGCGGTTACGGCCTATCCTGCTATGGTGGCAGGTCAGCGTGTGGCTCCGGTGGCGGGTTCCGCGCGCCTGGCGACCGCATCCCATCGCGATTCGCTGATGGGCTTGCCCGAGGAAGTCGTGCGAGTACTTAGTGTGCTCCCATCCGCATCGATTGTGGTGGCACCCGATGGCGCGGTGCTCCGAGCCAGTTCCCGCAGCATGGCCCTGGGCCTGGTAAGTCGAAATTTAGTCACTATCCCCGATATCTCGCACCTGATTGAACGGGTGATGGAGGACAACACCCCGCGCGAGCAAGAAATGCGAGTGCGCCGGCCACCACTTGGTCGTGAACTACTCGAGTTGCGAGTGCGGGTGGCGGCCCTGGGCACCGGTGCGCTGCTGGTTTTAATTGATGACTTAGCCGAAGAACGCAAAGTTGATGCGGTGCGTCGAGATTTCGTAGCCAATGTGAGTCACGAGTTGAAGACACCCGTTGGAGCCCTTGCGCTCTTGGCTGAAGCGGTGCTTGCGGCGAGTGATGACGCCGCGCAGGTTCGTCATTTTGCTGAGCGTATGCAAATTGAAGCCGGGCGTCTCGGGAATTTAATTCAAGACGTAATCGACCTTTCGCGATTGCAGGGAGATGATCCGCTAACTCACGCCCAGGTAATCAACGTCGATGAGATTGTCAATCGTGCGATCGATGAGGTCCGCACAATAGCTGCCAGCAGCGAAATTGAGTTCATCGAATCCATAAATAGTGATGGCACCGTTTACGGCGATCTCAGCCAAATCCAGACAGCGGTTCGCAATCTGCTGGCCAATGCCATTGCGTATTCGCCTACTTCAACAAAAGTGGCTATTGATACGCGGGTTGCTGGCGGTCTAATCGAGATCACCGTCAAGGACCAAGGGATCGGCATCCCTTCACATGAGCTTGACCGCGTGTTCGAGCGGTTTTACCGCGTCGACCCGGCCCGCTCACGCGTTACCGGTGGTACGGGCCTTGGGTTGGCCATCGTGAAGCACGTCTGCCAAAACCATGGAGGCGAATGCACCGTGTGGTCCGAAGTTGGCGTCGGCTCGAGTTTCACCCTGCGCTTGCCGGCCTATATTGTTCAACAATCTGGAGCCACGGATGAGTTCGCATGGGATGCTGTGGCGATTCCCGAAGAAGAGGTGGGCTCGTGACTCGGATATTGGTCGTAGAAGATGAGGAGTCCTTCTCGGAGGCACTCTCGTTCATGCTGCGCCGCGAAGGCTACGAGGTAGCGGTAGCAGGTGATGGCCACAAGGCGTTGGAAGAGTTCGACAAAAATGGCGCCGATCTGATTCTGCTGGATCTCATGCTGCCGGGAGTTTCAGGCACCGAGGTGTGCCGACAGATACGTACCAAGTCACTGGTGCCGATCATTATGGTTACCGCAAAGGATGGCGAAGTCGACAAAGTTGTTGGGCTCGAGCTCGGCGCCGATGACTACGTGACCAAACCATTTTCGTCGCGTGAGCTACTTGCCCGAGTTCGCGCAGTACTGCGCCGTCAAGGTGACTTTGAAGAAATGCTCCCGCTGGTGGTCGAGGCGGGGCCGGTGCGATTGGATATCGACCGTCACATTGTCAGTGTGCGCGGTGAGATGGTCGCAATGCCCCTTAAAGAGTTCGACCTCCTTGAAGTTCTGGTCCGCAACAGTGGCCGAGTGATAACTCGGTCGCAGTTAATTGACCGGGTGTGGGGCCACGACTACGTCGGCGACACCAAAACCCTAGATGTGCACGTGAAGAGACTTCGGGCCAAGATTGAAGAGGATCCGGCGAACCCGGTGCACCTGCTAACCGTTCGTGGCCTCGGCTACAAGATGGAGAACTAGCTAGCCGGTGGCAAAGTCGCTGGGTTAGGCGCGACCCCTTGGTAAATGCCGGCCGGTGGCACGGTTAAAACGTTTATCTCCACGATGCCGGCGTCGCGGAATTGTATTTTCACGGGCACATACGTGCTCACCGGTGCGGTGAACTCATACGAATTGATCCAAACCGAACTGTTGAATCCAAAAGAGACTGCTGCCCCGGCGGCCAGCTCGCCACCCCCGGGTGTGACATAAACCGGCATCTTGTTGATCTCTAGGCCAATAAGTGAGTCAGCGGTGTCACCTTGATTGACCAAGGTGGTCAGAAGGGTCGCGGTACTGGAGCCATCGGGTCCAAGAACCAACGTGGCATTTTCGATGCGAATCTGCCCGATCTGAGCCTGGGTGCCGTCACCGGAGTTGGTGAGGCTCTGCTCATTGGTATTTGCCTTAAACCCGCTGTAGCACCCGCTTAAGGTGCCTGAGAGGGCGATTGCGATCGTCGCTAAGACCAGGGCATGGCGGGTGTTGCGCTTCAGGCGCGAAGAAGGGTTCACAGGCAGGAGGGTAGCGGAGGAAATCGACTGGTTGCGCGCGTGGTATTCTTAGCGCCTTCGA
>CAMBQX010000132.1 GCA_945870085.1 Bifidobacterium breve
ACCGATTACGTCCCCAATATTCAGTCCTTCGTGGATCAAGGTTGCGGGATCATCGTCACGGTCGGTTTCCTCTTAGGTGATGCCACCAAGGAAGCCGCAAACGCAAACCCAACGATTCCTTTCTCAATCGTTGACTACGCGTATGCCGATGGCGATATCACTGCCAACAATGTGCTCGGCCAGGTGTTCAATACCGATGAGGCCGCGTACTTGGCGGGCTACCTTGCCGCAGGCATGAGCAAGACCGGCACGATCGGTACCTTCGGTGGTATCAACATCCCACCGGTAACCATCTTCATGGATGGTTACTACCGCGGCGCAATGGCATACAACGCGGCCAATGGCGCCAACGTCAAGGTCCTTGGTTGGGACCCTGCTAAGCAAAAAGGCCTGTTCACCGAGAACTTCGAGTCACTCGATGATGGCCGTAGCTTCGCGCAGAACCTTGTCGACGAAGGTGCCGACATCGTGATGCCAGTTGCTGGTCCGGTGGGCCTTGGCTCAGCTGCACTCGCAATGGAACTGGGCCCTGACAAGCTGATGATCATCGGCGTTGACAGCGACCAGTACGAAAGCGATGCCGCAAACCAGAGCGTGTACCTGACTTCGGTGTTGAAGAACATGGATGTCACCACGTTCAATGCCATCTCCTCGGTACTTGACGGCACCTTCGCAGGTGGTGTCACCGTGGGTACTTTGGCAAATGGTGGCGTTGGCTTAGCCCCGTACCACGATATGGATGCTTCGGTGCCACAGGCACTTAAGGATCAGATCGAGGCGCTTAGGGCCGGTATCGCTGACGGTTCGGTTGACGTCAAGAAGTAGTCCACAGCAGTAGGGGAGAGGGGCCTGAGAAATCGGGCCCCTCTTTTCATTCCGGGCCACTAGGCTGAGGTTCGCAATAGAGTTAGCAAGTGGCTTAAGTTAGTTAAGTAACTTCGGACAAGGGCACTGGTGGAACTAGAACTTCGTGGCATTACCAAGAGATTTCCCGGTGTGCTCGCCAATGACAACGTGAACCTGACCGCGAGGTCGGGCATGGTGCTGGCGTTGATCGGCGAAAATGGTGCTGGCAAAAGTACCTTGATGAATGTGCTCTCAGGGCTCTACCAGCCTGATGAGGGTGAAATTCTCATTGATGGGGTGGTCCAAAAATTCCCGGGCCCAGGCGCCGCGATTGCTGCTGGTATCGGGATGGTGCACCAGCATTTCATGCTCATCCCGGTCTTTTCAGTTTTCGAGAATGTGGTTCTCGGGGTTGAGCCAACCAAAACAGGCGGGCTACTAGATCGTAAGAAAGCCCGCGTTGAGGTCAAAGAGATCTCCGAAAAATATGGGCTAGCGGTTGACCCTGACGCCTTGGTCGAGTCTTTGCCGGTGGGTATTCAGCAGCGCGTAGAGATTATCAAAGTCTTGCTTCGAGGTGCGAGGATTTTGGTATTCGATGAGCCTACCGCGGTGCTGACCCCGCAGGAGGTGGAAGAGTTCTTCGGAATTGTGGCCGAACTAAAGGCACGTGGCGCCACCATCATCTTTATTACGCACAAACTCAAAGAGGCCCTAGCAATCGCCGATGATATTACTGTTTTGCGCGATGGAAAAGTTGTCGGCAACGCCGACCCGAAGACCGCGACCCCTGAGGTGTTGGCTGAGATGATGGTGGGCCGCCCGATTGATTTAGTCGTAGATAAGACTGAATCTGTTCTTGGTGCTCCGGTTCTCGAGCTCAAAGGTGTCACGGTGACAGATGATTTTGGTCGCCCCTATCTCAATGAAGTCTCGTTCCAGGTGTTGGCCGGAGAGATTGTCGGCATTGCTGGGATTCAGGGCAATGGCCAAACTGAACTTGTCGAAGTAATCACCGGAATGATGTCGCTCGCAGAGGGCACGATAAGTTTTGAGGGTGCAGATATTTCGCACTTAAGCCCCCGTAAACGGCACGCGGCCGGTATGGCACATGTGCCAGAAGACCGCAATGAGAGTGGCATGGTTGGCTCATTTACCGTTGCCGAGAATCTCATTCTTGACTCGTACTACACCGAGCCGTTTTCCAAAGGTGGGCGGTTGCAACGCGCAGATATTGCCACGAGCGCCATTGGGTTAGTTGAGGCATATGACGTGCGGCCACCCCATATTGAGAACACCGGGTCGGCATTGTCCGGCGGAAACGCACAGAAGATGATCGTGGCCCGCGAGTTCTCCAGAGATGTGCCATTACTGGTGTGTTCGCAACCGACCCGTGGCATTGACGTGGGCTCAATTGAATACATCCACGAGCAAATCATTCGCAAGCGTCAAGAGGGTAAGGCGATCTTAATCGTGTCGACTGAACTAGATGAGATTTTCGCGCTCTCGGATCGCATTTTGGTGCTATTTGACGGCAAAGTCGTGGCCGAACGGAAGCCAGCAGAGACCACGCCCGCTGAGATCGGGCTCTTCATGGCGGGCAAGACCACATGACCACAACCCAGATGCCGAGTACCGATAACCCGGAGCCGAAGAATTCGCGCTCCTTCATGCAACAGTTGACAACCGGCACCGACTGGAAGTCCGCTGCACTTATCCCGGCGCTTGCCGTACTAACGGCACTCATTATCGGGGTGGTGATCATCATGCTCACCGGCTCGAGTTTCGGCGACGCGATGAGTGCTTATTGGGCCCTGCTTCAAGGTTCGGTGGGCTCGCTTAAGGCAATTTCTGAGACGTTAACCGCCGCGACACCACTGATTTTGGCGGGGCTCAGCGTGGCGATTGCTTTTCGCGCTGGGTTGTTCAATATCGGTACCGAAGGCCAGTTGCTTATGGGCGGAATGTTCGCGGTCTGGGCCGGATTCACTTTCATCGGGCTCCCGTTTTATGTCCACATACCGCTCGCGTTAGTGGCAGGTGTGGTGGGTGGTGCCATCTGGGGCTTCATCCCGGGTTTCTTAAAAGCTAAGACCGGGGCCCATGAAGTTATTACCACCATCATGTTGAACTACATCGCCCTACGCCTTGTTGACTTCTTGTTGAAGACGGAGATTTTCCAGCGCGAAGGGCGCAATGATCCAGTTTCCAAGACCGTCGAGGCCTCGGCCCAACTGCCTTTGCTCTTAGGTTGGATTAACCCGGGGCTGCGGGTGCACCTAGGTTTAATAGTCGCGCTCGCGGCCGCAGCCTTCATCCACTGGCTCTTGTTTCGCACGACAACCGGATTCGAGTTTCGTGCCGTGGGGGCGAATCCGAAAGCAGCCAAATACGCGGGCATGTCGATCACCAAGACCTATGTCCTCGTCATGGTTATCGGCGGTGCGCTGGCCGGGCTGGCAGGTGCGGGGCAAGTCCTTGGCGTTCTTGATAGAGCCACCCCAGGATTTTCATCCGGTATTGGTTTTGATGCGATTGCGGTAGCGCTCCTTGGGCGCTCGAACCCATGGGGGGTGGTGGCCGCGGCGGTGCTCTTCGGTGGGCTAAGTGCCGGCGGTCAGCAAATGCAGGTGTCGGCCAATGTTGGTATTGATCTGATTTCAGTCATTCAGGCACTGATCATCATTTTCGTCGCAGCTCCCGCATTGATTTCGGCGATCTACCGGCTCAAGGCGCCAGCGGCTTCTACTCAAATCAGCAAGGGGTGGGGATCATGAGTACGCCACCTATTGATCGCCAACCAATCGAGAGCTATGAGGTCACCGGTAAGCGCACGAAAGAGCTCACTAGGCGTCAGATCAAGAAAGCGCGCATCACTGGCATCGTGATGTTTGTACTAGCCGCAATTGTGATGTTCTTTCTGGCACCTGCTGCAGCTGGTACTTCAACATTTGGGCTGAGTTTCGCAGATGAGACAATTCAATTGCCTCCGCTGTCGGTGCCCTCTCAGGGCTCACTTTGGGTTTTAGCAATGGTGCTCGGGTTCTTGGGAGCAACCCAGTTTTTCCGCGGCTTCCAGAGCAGAACAACGGTAATCCTTGGTATCGCCTTCGCTGTCTTCGTGTTTTCGATAATGGTGTGGGCTACCGCCGGTCAAGAGTTCTCGCTGATCAGCATGCTCGTCTCGACAATTGCCCGCGCTACTCCAATTGCCCTCGGTGCCTTGTCGGGTATTTTGTGTGAGCGCTCAGGTGTAGTGAATATTGGGATTGAAGGAATGCTGCTCGGCGGTGCTTTCACCGGCGTGGTGATGGGGTCGTTACTCGGTGGCTGGGTGGGCCTACTTGCCGCGACATTGACCGGCGGAGTCCTAGCCCTGCTACTTGCCGTACTAGCTGTTAATTTTCGGGTGGACCAGATCATCATCGGGGTGGTGATAAATATCTTGGTGCTGGGTTTGACTTCATTCTTGACCGCGCAGGTGCTGGTAAAGAACCCGGACCTAAATAATGCACCGATCTTTCAGGCCCTCAAAATTCCCGTACTGGGTGATATTCCCATCATCGGGCCGATGTTTTTTGACCAGACGATCATCGTCTACGGCATGTTTATTTTGATCGCCAGCGTCACCTTTATGCTCTTTCGGACCCGATGGGGCCTACGCACCCGCTCGGTCGGTGAGAACCCGAAAGCCGCAGACTCACTCGGTATCAAAGTGGCAAAGGTGCGCTACCTGGCAGTTGTCTACGGCGGCATGGTTGGTGGATTTGCCGGTGCTTGGTTCACCTTAGGAACGGTCGGCAGATTTGATGAAGGCATGACCGGCGGGCGCGGCTTCATCGGCCTCGCGGCGATGATCGTGGGCGGCTGGAACCCGATCGGTGCATTCTTTGCGGCACTGATTTTCGGATTCTCTGATTCGATGCAGCAAAAGTTTGCGGTAATCGAAACCCCAATACCTGGTGAATTCTTGGCAATGGCGCCTTATTTAGTCACGATCATCATCGTGGCCGGACTTGTTGGACGGGCACGGCCACCGGCCGCCGATGGCCAGCCATACGAGAAGGAGTAAGTGTGCCTGATATTGACTGGGACACGCTCACACATGCTGCCCGCGAGGTTATGAGCAAGGCTTATGCGCCGTATTCTCGATTCAAGGTGGG
>CAMBQX010000133.1 GCA_945870085.1 Bifidobacterium breve
GCTAAAACTAACTCCTTCGCGGTCGTCGCGAGAGCCGCATCGACGACGCTCTGGGCAATTTGCCCGGTCGAGCGGGGTTCGGAGACCGTCTTAGCCGTTGTTTGATTTGGGGCTTTAATCAATAGCGGCACGTGTGCAACTTCAGTCCATAACTGTTCGTCGGTATCCCCGAGGCGTCGATCACGGGAGACGGTTATCCCGGCGCCATGATCAGCCGTGATGATGATCATCGTGTTCTCAAATAGTCCGTCGGCTTTGAGGGTTTCAAGAAGCTCACCAAGTTGGCGATCGAAGTCAACCGCTGAGTTCGCGTAAAGCCTTCTTTCCATCGACTGCAACTCCGGCGACGTATAGAGGCCATTTTCGTCGCTTCCAACCATATGCGCACCCTCGACAACTGGGAGCCGTGACGGATATATCTCCTTGCCATCACGATCAACCGACCAAGGAGCGTGGGTTCTAATGCTGTGCCAAAAAGCAAATAATGGACCGCTCGGATTGTCTAAGTTTGCTCGGGTGATTCCGTCAATTACCTTTCGGACTGAGTTACCTTCGGCGTTGTCACCAAACTCATCGCCACCACTCCAGAAATCACGCCATTTACCATCGAGAGACGGAAACGCACTCGAAAATGGTGGGGCCAACGCGGTGCGCCCAGCCACCGCGGCGGTGTCCTTAACAAAGCTCAAGTAGCGAACAAAAATATTCGAGTCTTGATCCGAGCCGGCGCTGGCACAGGCGGTGTTGTCACATTCAAAGTGATAAATCGGTGACTGCATCACCACCGAGTATTTGGCCGCCAAACTCGGCACAATGCCGATGCCACTTCGCACCTTTGCCATTCGCTCGGCACCTTCACCTGCCACATCCGAAATACCAGCAAGTTGCGATGGCACGGCGTAATCGGTGTAATTCGCGGTCGCGTAGGCGTGGGTGTAGGTGGTCGCACTCGCTTGTAACTTGGCGAGATTCGGGAGCTCCTTGCGCACTAGGCCTTGTTCATCAAATGCCAGCGGGTACTGCAACTCATCCGATATCACCCAGATGATATTTGGCCGAGCATCCGTCTCCTTGAAAGTAAGTTCGGCTGCCGACTCATCACTTCCGACGGTTAGGCTCATGGCGATCGGGAAAAACGCAGCAACCGCCGCAAATATCACTAGTGCCGTGCCCATCATGATGCGCCGAGAAAGTTGGGTGAGGAGTGCAGCAGTCAGCAAGCCCAGCAGCGGCCCGAGGAAAGGTGCACCGGGGCTAAATAAACGCAATCCGAGATTGCCGGCAAGGAACCAAGTGGTCAAGAACATCAGGGTTGAAGCCACGTAGTCAAAAGCCAGAGGCGTGGTTACTTTTCTAACAAGAGTCAATATTGCGAAGAGGGCAAGCCAAAGGACAACAAGGAACACAGCGAGCACCGCGAGCCAGGTGATTGGCGAGACACTATGTGCGGCAAAGAACACCGCATTGCTCGCGATCTTTTCGTTGGCTGGTATCACCACCACCAAAATGAATGGCGCAACCAGCCAGGCTGCGATATCGCGAGGGCTGTTATTGCGACGGTCCCCTATCCAAGAACTTACTGAGTGCCGCGCTGCGCTCACCGCAGATCCAGTTGATTCCAAGCATTAACGACAACGCGGGTTGGGGAGGTAGTGCCAACGACCTCGACATCAGCGAATCGCGCCCTAAGTGCCTCAAGTAGCGCGTCGGTTGAATACTCACCCTGCCAGTTAGGGATCTGCGCAAGCAGGATTTTTACCTTCGCATCACCTTCGCTCGCGAACTCGATCTGAACCGGGACCCCGAAACGGGCGAGTGCATCGACCGCGAAACCCATTGGAGTGCCTTGGGTAATCACGACGTGATGGAGGACTGCTTGGCAGGTGATTGCAGTCGGGCGAACTCGCTCGGTGAAGGCCGAAAACTCAGCGTCCAGTAAGCCAGCAGCCGGCATTAAATTGGTGATGTCACCGAGTATCGGTGTGACCCGGCCAACTAGATCCGGGGTTGTTGATATGCCCGCGTGAAGCACATCAAGTGCACCGGCATCCGCATCAAGAACTATGACATTTGCATTGGCGTTACGGACAAGGTGGGCTGCGGTAAACCCATCATTACCGCCGACATCAAGTACTAGCTCACCCCGCCCCGGTGCCGCGTTCACGAAATTTGCGGCGAAATCTGACTTTCGTACTAAGTCATCACTGCCGTAGTGCTCGCGAGTGCCGTAATCAACCCAGGTGGTGCGGTGGGCGGTGCCATGTAATTTCGTCACCTGCTTTAGCAGCCTTCGGGTCAAACCCTGAGTGGCTTTTAGCGCCAAATCCTTATTGCGCGCTGCCCGCTCAGCAAATTCAGTCTCGCTGGGCGCATTTGCAGCGACCGGCCTCGTTGTCGCTTGCAAAAGTCGCAATGAAAAACTCCGGCGCTGACCACGCGGCAGAAGTTGCCGAGCAGCGCTCGACTTGAGACCTCGGTACCTTGACAACTCCCACGCATCGGCCGCGGTTACCTGCTCACCTGATCCGACTGCGAGTGGATTGATGAAATTCTCGATGAACTGCCGCGACGCATTCCAAGAGGGATTCGGTCGCCACATCTCGATTGAACCGATATCAATGAATACCGCCCTCATTCCAACGAACTGAACATTGAACGCCGATGCATCCTTTAAGTCCAGCCCCACATCAAGAAGCTGCATTCGCAAAGACAAGGTCAACTTGGCCGCCGCTTCGAGGAGCGAGTTGGGCCACTCCCATGGGTAAGTGATCAAGGGGGCGGTCTCGACACGAAACACCACAGCAGCGCTAGGTGGCCGGCGGCCTGATTTCGTGGCGTATGCGTGCAATATTTTTGGTGCTAATTCAGCATCTACAATCTCGTAAGAAAGTAGGGATCGTTCACTTACCAAGGCACCGTATAAAGGGGACCCGTGCAGTTGGGTCAAAGCTTGAGCCGATGATGGTCCGGCGATGCGATACCAAGTACCTTCGTGAAAGAAGGCGGCGTTCTCGGGATCTCGAAAACTCGCCGACCCCGTGGGTACCGCGGGCACTACTCGGCGAGTGTGCTGTCGGGAGTCTGCTCAGCGTTCTTGGAACCGCGGCCCCGCAAATCTGCAAACTTTGACCGCAGGAAGAACCAGGTGCCGGCCGCGCCGCTCGCAATCGCCGCCAATAGGTAAGAACCAGAGCCAGCATCTATGTAGCCGACGATCTCCAGCATTTGCCCACCTCTAATTGACCTGCAGCACTTAAACGTGCACTAATGGGCAAGGGTACAGGAAGTTACGCGGAGGTGTACAGGTGGTTAAGTCAAAACTGACCACTACTGGATCGGCCGCGTGGGGCCTTGCATTTCAAGTAGCGCCTGCACCTCGCCGGCCCGATACCGGCGATGGCCACCAAGGGTTCTAATGCAGGTCAACTTGCCGGCTTTGGCCCAGCGCGTCACCGTCTTCGGATCGACCCTAAAAAGCGCCGCAACTTCAGCTGGCGTGAGCAACTGCTCCACCTCTGGGCTACGTCCAGACACTTCTACCTCCCGCATAGCGCGCCGCTCGGATAACCTGTCGAGACCGAACGTCCCTACTGTTCCACCCACTCACCCAAGCGGCAAGCAAAAACGGGCAATTCGACCATATTTCTGATGAATTGCCCCAATAACAGCGAAAGGACCGGCATGCCCTCCCCAAGTAATGGAGATCCTTGGCAGGATTTCATCGGCCATGAGCAGTTGCTCGTCGCATTCGACCAGGCCAGTGGGATGCAAGCGGTCATCGCACTACATTCAACCGCACTCGGCCCAGCACTTGGTGGTGTCCGGATGTCTCTCTATGCCGATCGGCCCGAACCCGAGATGGCTGCCCGCCAAGACGCGCTGCGGCTATCACGTGCGATGACGTATAAAAATGCGTTGGCGGGGCTAAGTCATGGTGGTGGCAAAGGCGTTATCTTCGGGGATCCCACCAACAAGTCGGTCGAGGTTTTGCACGCATTTGGCCGACTGGTCAGTTCACTCAATGGTCGCTATATAACCGCGGGTGACGTCGGCATGAGCGTCGCCGATATGGACACCATCGGCCAAACCTGCCAATGGACGACCGGTCGATCACCCGAAAATGGCGGTCTTGGCGATAGCGGGATTTTGACCGCTGTCGGAGTTTGGCAGGGGATGCGGGCTGCCGCGGCACATGTTTGGGGCACCCCGGAGCTGGCCGCACGCCGGATCGGGGTAATCGGCGCCGGCAAAGTCGGTGGTCGGCTAATTGGCCATTTGATTGACGAAGGGGCCGTGGTTTATGTTGTCGACCCATCGGCGGCAGCGTTGACCGCGGTCACGACCAACTACCCTCAAGTCCAGGTCATGGACTCAACCGAGCAACTACTCGCCATTGACCTTGAAGTGCTATCGCCCAATGCCATGGGCGGGTACGTGACGATGGAGCTGGCCCAAACCCTGCGCGCCCCGCTGATCTGTGGGGGGGCCAATAATCAACTGGCGAGCCCTGCCGTCGCTGACGTGCTGGCCGCCCGAGGGGTGCTCTACACCCCGGATTTTCTGGTCAACTGCGGGGGCGTGATCCAGGTGGCCGAAGAACTCAATGGCTGCGACCTGGACCGGGCCCGGGACCGAACTATGCATGTTTTCGCCACCACGCAGCAGGTGCTGGCCCGGGCCCAGCAAGAGGGGAGCACCCCCGTGGCAGCCGCTGAGTCACTGGCCGAGGACAAAATCGCAACCGGTGCTTTCAGTGAGCCCGAGCAGCAGGTAGTCTGAGCCCACGCGACGGCGCTCGGGTTACCCGGCGGGCGGCGCAATAACCGTCCACACGACTGGGGCACTTGCCCCGGATGAGGGGGTCGAGCCATGGGGCGCGGCCGGGCAAAAGCCAAGCAAACCAAGGTTGCCCGTGAATTGAAGTACGGCGGGCCACAGACCGATTTTGATCGGCTGCAAGCAGAGTTGGCTG
>CAMBQX010000134.1 GCA_945870085.1 Bifidobacterium breve
TTCCGGTTACGGCTGCGTAATAAGCGCGCCGCAAAAAACCGTGCGAAGCGCCCCAGCCGGACTGCGCCGGCGAGCGTGGAACAGCAGTCGCGGCTGCGTGACCTACTGTCACAAGCCCCACTCATCGAAGAGACCCCGCTCACCGAAGAGACCCCGCTCACCGAAGACACCCCACTCAACGATCAGTTGTCCCCGGCTGATCGACTAGTTGCAGCTATGGAGTTCGAAGAACCAGCGGTGCCTATAACCGTTCCTGTGATCGCTCAGGTGGAGCCACCCCCGCTCGTGCCGGTCATCGAAGTAATTGCAACTCCTGAAGCACCAAAGCCAGCCTCGGTATCAAGCAGTAACGGCGAGGAGCATTGGCGAACCCAGATCAGCGATGAAATCAGGGCACAGCGCAATAAGGTGGAGAGGTTTTACACCAGGCGCGGCACGTTAGGCCCCGATGAGGCCAGGTTGCTCCAGGTCTTTACCGTCGCCGAGACAATTGCTCGCACTTCACCGGCGGTCCACATGAAAACCGCCAGTGTGCCCAGCGAGCCTCAGCGAAGCAGCAGCGTTGTGCCGGTGCCTGAGGTAGAGCCAATACAAGCACCTAAAGCAGTGGAGCCAAAAGTTAGAGCAGCTGCCAAACCAGCGGCATTTTCCATAAAATTTCAGGCGCCGGATGTACTAGATCAGGTGGATGAGGTACGGCAAGGTGAGCTAGACAAATTTGTTCTGAGCCCACCCACCAAAAAACTTTCGGTATCTCGAATACCTGTGGGAGTACCACTTGATGCGGACGACGTACTAGTACTTGTTGGGGATGCTCAGGAGGCCTACGAGCAAGCCTGCGCCATCAACGAGGTATGCGGCCGTGCGGAGATTTCGATCCTAGCCATCACACCCGCAGGTGTGTCGGTTGTTGGATTGGCACCGGCGCAGCACTTCCAATACTCAGGGGCCGACCAAGTCCTTGATTTGGTTAGCCGGCAGCAGATGCCCACCATCGTCATCGTGCATTCGCCTTTCCCAATGGGTACGAATGATCTTGACCGGGTTCGCATCGTCAAGGCCGTCGAGGCGCTGAAGGCTGATCATGTCTGGGCCGTGGTAGACGCTTGCCGAACTGTCGCTTCCCTGAGCCGTTGGACCCAATGCTTTGGAAACATCTCGGCAGTGATGGTGGTTAATGAGATGGATTCAACAAATCCTGGTGCCCTTAAGGCTTTAGGCATCCCGATCGTATTTCGCGACGGCTTGCCGTGCGCAGACGCTAAAGTTATCGATCAGGGCCCGGAGGCCTTTTCTTCAGCTGACCAGATTGGTAACCTAGCCCTCTGATGATTGCTCTATTGCCCCTTTCGATGGTGATTTCGTTGATCTTCAACGCGGGCGCCTTCATTAATGCGTTTCAAGATCCAGATGTAGACCTCTTCGCGGTATTGATTCAGTTTCTATTGGTAACGCTCATGATTACTATAATTTTGAACATCGGAAATCGTATCCTCGCCCACTATTTGGCCCATCCCAAGATTGATCTAGTCCCAAGCGATTTGGCGGCGCACCGGGCTAAGGACATGGCCGCAGGTGAATCCTCCGAGGACTCCGGATCCCTACCCGTAGGCCTCAAGGCGATCGAACCTAGTTCGTAGTTCCAGGGTTCCCGGTTAACGGGAGCCGGCCCGATAGACTGGGGGCCTTCCAAGCCTAAAACTTGGGACCTGCGACTAGCAATGGAGTGCCCGTGGCCCGCGTCGTTGTCGACGTCATGCTTAAACCTGAAATTCTGGATCCCCAAGGCCGAGCGGTAGCCGGCTCATTGCGCCGGCTTGGGCTGACCGGTGTCACTGACGTACGACAGGGAAAACAGTTCATCATCGATCTGGACGGTGTGGTCGAGGGTGCACGCCTTGAGCTTATTGAAACCCTGGCGGCGGAGTTACTTAGTAACCCGGTTATCGAAGACTACAAACTTCAGGTGATCGAGGACCCCGCATGAGCTTACGGGTTGGTGTTGTTACCTTCCCCGGTTCGCTCGATGATCGTGATGCAGCGCGAGCTGTCCGCATCGCAGGTGGTGAGGCAGTTTCCTTGTGGCATGGCGATGATGATCTAAAGAAGGTCGACGCGGTTGTGCTTCCAGGTGGATTCTCCTATGGCGATTACTTGCGCTGTGGAGCTATCGCACGCTTTGCACCGGTGATGAATTCAGTCGTTGAACGAGCAAATGCGGGCATGCCCGTTTTGGGTATCTGTAATGGCTTCCAAATTCTGTGTGAATCACATCTACTCCCCGGGGCGCTAACGCGCAATGACTCTTTGCACTTTATGTGCCGAGATCAGCGCCTGCGCATCGAAAACTCAACTTCATCTTGGACTTCCGACTTTATGGCCGGTCAAGAAATAGTGATCCCGCTGAAGAATGGCGAAGGTGGTTACGTTGCCGACGAGCGAACCCTTGATGCACTTGAAGCTGAAGGCCGCGTGGTTGCACGTTATCTAGACATGAATCCAAACGGTAGTCGACGTGATATTGCGGGGATTTGTAATGAACGTGGCAACGTCGTGGGCTTGATGCCGCATCCAGAGCACGCGGTTGAGTCACTCACCGGCCCTACCACCGATGGCATCCCATTTTTTACCAGCGTCTTAAAATCACTGGTTAATGCATGAGCATTGACACCGTAGCCACGGCCGAGATTTCACCTGAGCAGTCGCAACCTTTTGCTGAGTTAGGTTTGAAACACGATGAATATCAGCAGATTCGCGACATCCTGGGGCGCCGGCCTACCTCATCTGAACTTGCCATGTACTCGGTCATGTGGAGTGAGCACTGCTCCTACAAATCATCAAAAGTTCATCTTCGCCAGTTCGGCGAGAAAGCGCCGAAGACAGACGCACTCTTGGTAGGTATCGGTGAAAACGCCGGTGTTGTCGATATCGGTGATGGTTGGGCTGTTACTTTCAAGGTCGAGAGCCACAACCACCCGTCCTATGTCGAGCCCTACCAAGGTGCCGCAACCGGCATCGGTGGGATTGTCCGCGACATCATGTCAATGGGTGCGCGCCCGCTCGCGGTCATGGACCCACTACGTTTTGGTCCGGCCGATGCCCCAGACACCAAGCGGGTGCTACCGGGCATTGTGGCCGGTATCGGCGGTTACGGTAATTGTTTGGGCCTACCTAATATTGGTGGCGAGATCGTCTTTGATGCTTCGTACAGCGGTAACCCGCTAGTAAACGCATTATGTGTTGGGGCAATGAAACATGAAGATATCCACCTTGCCAGTGCAAAAGGTGTCGGAAACTTAGTTGTTCTATACGGGGCCCGCACTGGTGGTGATGGCATAGGCGGTGTTTCGGTTCTCGCCTCGGAAACTTTTAGTGATGGTGGGCCAACTAAGCGACCAAGTGTGCAAGTTGGAGATCCCTTCATGGAGAAGTTGCTAATTGAGGCAACCCTTGAGGTGCTACAGGGTGGGCTTGTTGAAGGTATCCAAGACCTAGGTGGTGCCGGTATCTCATGTGCGACGAGCGAACTAGCTTCAAATGGCGAAGGTGGCATGCATGTTTGGCTTGATCGCGTGCTCTTACGCGATGAGACTTTGTCACCCGAAGAGATTTTAATGAGTGAGTCTCAGGAGCGAATGTGCGCAATAGTGCGCCCTGATCGCCTTGTTGAGTTTATGGAACGTTGCGCGAAGTGGGAAGTCGAAGCAGTAGTTATTGGTGAGGTAAATGCAACCGGCCGACTAACCGTGGATTGGCACGGTGAGCGCATTGTCGACGTACCGCCGCGTACGGTCGCCCATGAAGGCCCGGTTTATGAACGGCCCTACCACCGCCCACCTTGGATGGATGCACTTCAAGCCGACACCCCAGATCACCTCGAACGGCCATCAAGTGCAGAGGAGTTGAAAGCGACCCTTCTCTCGATGGTTGCTGCACCAAACTTGGCATCTAAGTCTTGGGTTACGTCGCAATATGACCGCTATGTGTTAGGTAACACGGTACTGGCGCAGCCCGAGGATGCGGGCATGATCCGCATTGACGAAGTTACCGGCCTCGGGGTTTCACTTGCAACTGATTGCAATGGTCGTTTCGCGAAACTCGATCCATATGCGGGGGCTCAGCTTGCTTTGTCGGAGGCTTATCGAAATGTGGCAGCCTCGGGTGCGAAGCCCCTTGCGGTGACAAACTGTTTGAACTTTGGCTCACCTGAGGATCCAGAAGTAATGTGGCAATTTGCTGAGGCGACCCGGGGGCTCGCAGATGGCTGTTTGCAACTGGGCACTCCGGTCACCGGTGGCAATGTCTCGTTCTATAACCAAACCGGTGATAGACCGATCCTGCCGACCCCGGTTGTCGGCGTACTGGGTGTCATCCGCGACGTAGCAATGCGCACTTCAATCACCTGGGGTGCCGCCGGCGATTACATCTACTTACTAGGTGACACCAAAGATGAGTTCGGTGGCAGTGAGTGGGCCAATCATGTACACGGCCATCTTGGTGGGTTACCGCCGAAAGTTGATCTTGACCGGGAGCGGGCCTTGGGAGAGGTGTTGGTTTCCGGTTCACTTGACGCAATTTTGGTCGCCGCACATGATATTTCTGACGGTGGGGCCGCGCAGGTCTTAGTTGAAATGGCACTGCGCGCCGGCACCGGTGCCACCATCGCGGTGCCGACCGCATTGGATCCATTTGTCTTCATGTTTTCCGAGTCGGTGGGGCGGGCGGTAGTCGTGGTTAGGCCAATTGACGCCGGCCGGCTGGCCGCGTTATGTGAGAAAAAAGGGGTGCCGCTAACTGCGATCGGCGCCGTCTCGAATGACGACAACTTGGTTTTCGCTGATCTGTTTACGGTC
>CAMBQX010000135.1 GCA_945870085.1 Bifidobacterium breve
CCGCGCCAAGTGAGTGCACGCATTTCAATCAGGTCAACGACACCGATGAAGTCGGACTCGTTACCAATCGGAAGTTGAAGAACCAAAGGAACCGCGTTGAGGCGGGAAATAATCATGTCTACACACATGTAGAAGTTTGCACCGGTGCGGTCCAACTTGTTGATGAAACACATGCGAGGCACGCTGTAACGGTCAGCTTGACGCCAAACGGTCTCTGACTGAGGCTCAACGCCAGCGACACCGTCGAAAACGGTTACTGCGCCGTCAAGCACCCGAAGTGAGCGCTCAACTTCAACCGTGAAGTCAACGTGACCTGGGGTATCAATGATGTTGATCGTGTTGCCCTTCCACTCACAGGTGGTGGCAGCTGAAGTAATTGTGATTCCACGCTCTTGCTCTTGTTCCATCCAGTCCATGGTGGCTGCGCCCTCATGCACCTCACCGATTTTGTAGTTGATACCGGTGTAGAACAAGATTCGCTCGGTGGTCGTGGTTTTGCCCGCGTCGATATGCGCCATGATCCCAATGTTGCGGACCTTGGCGAGGTCGAGGACTGTTCCAGTTGACACGAGTTTCTCCGTTTTTCTTTAGTGAAATTTAGTTGGGGTATTACCAGCGGTAGTGAGCAAAAGCCTTGTTGGATTCGGCCATCTTGTGGGTGTCTTCGCGCTTCTTAACTGCCGCACCGAGACCATTGGAAGCGTCGAGGATTTCATTCATGAGGCGCTCGGTAATGGTCTTTTCGCGACGCTGGCGTGAGTAGCTCACGAGCCAACGCAATGCCAATGTGGTTGAGCGACCTGGCTTGACTTCGACAGGAACCTGGTAGGTCGCGCCACCGACGCGGCGTGAGCGAACTTCGAGGGTGGGACGAATGTTGTCCAAAGCCCGCTTGAGGGTCTGTACGGGGTCGGTATCGGTTTTTCCACGGCAACCTTCAAGAGCACCGTAAACCGCACGCTCAGCAACGGAGCGCTTTCCATCAAGTAGAACCTTGTTAATGAGCTGGGTGACAATCGGTGCTCCATAAACTGGATCAATCACGATTGGACGTTTTGGTGCGGGACCCTTACGAGGCATTAGGCCTTCTCCTTCTTTGCGCCGTAGCGGGAACGGGCCTGCTTGCGGTTCTTGACGCCTTGTGTATCGAGGGCACCGCGGATCACCTTGTAACGAACACCGGGAAGATCGCGGACGCGGCCCCCGCGCACGAGGACAATTGAGTGCTCTTGCAGATTGTGGCCAACACCAGGAATGTAGGCGGTGATTTCGACACCGGAAGTCAAACGAACGCGGGCCACCTTGCGCAGCGCCGAGTTCGGCTTCTTCGGGGTGGTCGTGTAAACGCGAGTACAGACCCCACGCCGCTGCGGGCTGCCCTTAAGGGCTGGGGCCTTACTCTTGGTGACCTTGTCCTGTCGGCCCTTGCGGACCAACTGCTGGATCGTTGGCACTCTTTGCCTTCCTCGTTCGGTTTCGCGTCGGTCAAAGCTGAGCTGGCAGTGCGATTCCCTCTAGGATCAACGACCCACGCGGTCGGGTGTGTCGGACTGCCAGCAGGCAGTGACGACGCCAAATCGCATGTTGATCCACGGCGCATTCGCGCCCCGTGCGCATCTTCGGGGGAAGCCGCGCACAACAGGATGCACCTGATGGTCCAGGCACAAATGCGAAGATTACCCGTAGCCGGCCCCCGACGTCAAAGTGGGGTACCCCAACGCGAAAGCCAGAGCCTTAAACCGAGAAAATTCAAGGTTTTTCAGGCTCTTAGGCCACCGGGTGTTCGGCGCTCTTGGATGTCTTACCCCTGGAACCGAGGAGGAATAAGGCAACGAATGCCGCGATCGCCACCCCGACTGACGCAATCAGTAATGAGGTGGTTACCCCAGCGGTGTAGGCCAAGGCCGCACCGTCGGCAGCTTCCTGCCCATGACTTGCGAGAATTTCAGGTATCGCCCCAGAAATCACCTCGTCGGTAAGTGACTTAACGTTCGGGTAATCGGCCCCGACAACTAGCCAGATTGACGTCACTTTGAGGGCCGCGATCGCATTCATAACTGCAATACCCAAGACCGCCGAGATTGAACTTATGAGCGCCATGAAACCGGCGATGGTACCCATTTGCTCACGTGGGATCGCCATCATGGCACCTGCTGAGACGGCCGGCATTCCGACACCGATACCTACCCCCATGACCGCAAACCAGAACATGATCTGAGCGAGGCCGGTGGTCGTCGTAGTCAGGTGGAGGCCGAACAAGCCTATTGCCGTGATTCCCAGGCCGATGAAGGTTGTCGGGCCTAAGCCGATGCGACCCATGATCCTTGGTGAGATGGGCGAGAACACGACCAGCATTAAAGATGCACCAAAGGAAGAAACACCGGCCATCATCGGGGTGAACCCGAGTACATTCTGGACAAGAATCATCTGCTGCATCATGGCTCCGGTCAAGACCATCGATAGCAAAACCGAGATAGTTAATGTCGCCGGGATCGGCGCAATTTTGATCGAGACCCAGTTAGTCAACTTCACGACGCTATGCCGTTGCTGCATTGCCAAGATAAGTACTACAACTAACCCGGCGGCCACAGGTACATAGACGATAGGCTGGTAATAGTCATACAATTCCAGCATGCTCAAACCGCCCGCAATTAAAATCATTGCCACGGTTACTATCGAGGAGCCCAGCCAGTCGACTTTGCGGGTCAAGGATTTATCCGGGGTATCACGCGGTACTTCACGCAGCACCAGCGGAATAACCGCAGCCATCAAGAGCACGTTAATGCCGAACATCCAACGCCAGCCGACGAATTGCACCATTGCCCCGCCGATAATTGGTCCAAATGCCGAAGCACCCGACGTAACCGCTGTCCAGAGCCCAATGAGTTTCGCTATCTGATCGTGGGCAACCGCAGATGTCAACATGGCCAGGGCCAAGGTGCCCATGAATCCCGACCCAACACCTTGAATTGCTCGGCCAACAATAAGCACACCCATATCAGGTGAAAGTGCGCTGATGGCTGAGCCAACAACAAAAATTGCGGTACCGATCAAGTAAAGACGCCGGCGGCCCGTGCGGTCACCGAGTGCGCCCGCTGGAACTGCCAAGGCGGCTCCAGCCACCATGTACGCCATCATCGCCCATTCCATCTGGGCCATGCCGACGCCGAACTCCTTTTGAATAGTTGGCAGGGCAACCGACATGACACTGAGGTCAAGTCCGACCAGGAATTGGCCGGTGGCTAGCGCGATGAGCGCGATGCTCGATGCCAGCCCCATGCCTGCCTTGCTGGTTTTGGAGTCAGAGTGGTAATCAGGAGACTCAGGCCGCGCCCCCGGTTTAGGTACATCGGGATTGTGGTGATGAATTCGGGAGAGTTGGGCCAAATCCATCTGCAGGTTCATGGCGCTAAGTATCGCAGTTTTGCTAGAAAAAGGTAGTACCTGTACACCAACTATAAACATATGATTGGTAAATGAATCCTGAGTTTATCCCGCTCTGGCAGCCCCACAGCCGCACCATCATCGCGCCACCCGAAGAAATCTACTTGATCACCGATGGGGACGAGCAAGTCTTGACCGGAGAGCTTTTCACCGCATTAGCGCCAAATATTGATGGACGAGCAACCGTGGCTGAAATTGCGGCGAAAATGGTCTCCGAAGGCAGCGCCACCGAACAGGAAGTACCAGCGGCCATTCAGATTTTGGTGGAGCACGGCTTCGTGGTCGATGCCAGCGAGGTGGATGGCCCACTCGATGTATACCGGATGTGGTGGCGAGATCACATTTCCACAGATTTGTCCCAAACCCTAGTTGCGATCGTCGGAATTGGTGATGTACCAACTACTGACATCCGAGAGTCGATTTCCGCGCACGGCTTGGGCACAACACAAGACCTCGCCTTGGCGTATGCAGTCGTAGTGATAGCTGATGACTATCTCAATCCCGAGATTGAGTCCGTGGCGCAAGCGGCATACGAATTGGGTACCCCCGTGCTGCTCGCAAACATTTGTGGAGTCCGTCCAACCATTGGCCCGTGGCTCGGGGCCCCCGGCCCTTGCTGGGATTGCCTTGCGGTGCGCCTGCAGTTCAATCGACAAGTCGAAAAACGTTTACTCGGTGACGGCGAACGCATGGGTCCAATTGCAAAGGGCTGGACTCCAACCACGCTCGCACATGCTGGTGGTGAGATCGCACTCGAACTCTTACGCACTTTCGCTGGCCGGCCACACGCTAGCGCCCATCAGGACCCGGCCATTTCGATGATGACAATCATCGACCACCTAAACGGTGACCGAAGCATCCACCACGTAGTTCGGCGACCGCAGTGCACGACCTGCGGCGAACCACTCACTCTAGAAAACGCGCCGGTTGAAATAGTTCTCGAAACAGGTGCACTTGATGCCAAAGATGACGGCATCTACCGGCGTCTTACCCCGCAACAGACCTTGGACACCTACGGCCACCAGGTCAGCCGCGTAACCGGAGTAGTTGAACACCTACAACGCACGAACTTGGACAATGACGTCACGCACGTTGTTGAGTCGGGGGTTAACCTCGCCACCGTGAAAAAGGGTGCGAAGGTATGCGGGTTTCGGCAAAATGCCGGCGGTAAAGGCACAACCCCTGAACAGGCGCGGGCGGGCGCCTTGGCAGAAGCCATCGAACGTTACGCCGCAACCTATGCAGGCGATGAGCCGAGCATGGTCACCTCGATGACCAAACTTGGCGAACTGGCCATTGACCCGCGGTCATGCCTACTGTTTAGTGATTACCAGTACGACAGCCGCGAGGAATGGAACGCCTCCCGCGACGGCAAG
>CAMBQX010000136.1 GCA_945870085.1 Bifidobacterium breve
GATAAACGCGCACGCGCGCTGATTGAAGCCGGTGTTGACTTTCTCATTGTCGACACCGCACACGGTCATTCGCGAGCGGTCATCGACATGGTTCGCCTGCTAAAGCGCGAGACTTCAATTGATATCGTCGGCGGAAACGTGGCCACCCGGGCTGGAGCGCAAGCGTTGATCGACGC
Organism: Bifidobacterium breve; assembly: GCA_945870085.1. GTDB lineage: Bacteria > Actinomycetota > Actinomycetes > S36-B12 > S36-B12. The sequence continues at coordinate 177 of CAMBQX010000136.1, forward strand.
GGGTGCCGACGGAATCAAGGTTGGCGTTGGCCCCGGTTCAATTTGCACCACCCGCGTGGTCGCTGGAGTTGGAGTCCCGCAGGTTTCAGCCATCTATGAAGCATCATTGGCAGCCGGCCCAGCCGGAGTGCCCGTGATTGGCGATGGAGGTTTGCAATACTCCGGCGACATTGCAAAAGCACTGGTCGCCGGGGCCGATACCGTGATGCTCGGGTCATTGCTGGCTGGTTGTGAAGAAGCACCAGGTGATGTTGTTTTCGTAAATGGCAAGCAGTTCAAGTCATACCGCGGCATGGGTTCACTTGGTGCGATGCAATCACGTGGGCAAGCCCGCTCCTACAGCAAAGATAGGTATTTTCAGGACGATGTATTGAGCGATGACAAATTGGTGCCCGAAGGCATTGAAGGAGTTGTCGCGTACCGGGGTCCCCTCAGTGCGGTCGCGCACCAATTAGTGGGTGGTCTGCGCGCTGCTATGGGTTACTCGGGTGCGGCCACGATCCCCGAATTACACGAAAAGGGATCCTTCGTCCGTATTACCGCAGCAGGCTTACGCGAGAGTCACCCACATGATGTCGAAATGACGATCGAAGCCCCTAACTACTCCAGCCGATAGGACTCAAGTGACCGATATTCAAATCGGTGGCGCCAAGCGTGCCCGCCGTGCCTACTCATTTGATGAAGTTGCAATTGCACCGAGTAGGCGGACTCGCGACCCCCAGGAAGTTTCTACGACCTGGACTATTGACGCCTACAAATTCGCGTTGCCGTTTATTGCTGCGCCGATGGATTCAATCGTCAGCCCAGCTTCGGCGCAAACCCTAAATGACCTAGGGATGCTTGCTGCCCTAAACCTAGAAGGCCTGTGGGGGCGCTACGCGGATCCATCAGCATTGCTCGAGGAGATCAAGCAGTTACCAGAAGCCGATGTCACCTCGCGGATGCAAGATATTTATGCAGCCGCCCCTGTCGATCCTGATTTGGTTACGCAGCGGGTAATGCAGATGAAGCAGGCGGGTGTCACGGTTGCTGTCTCGGTCAGCCCCCAGAGCACCGCCGATCTAGCACCAAGAGCCGCAGCTGCAGGGGCCGACATCATTCTCATCAGAGGCACCACCGTGTCGGCCGAACATGTCTCGGGGGCGGGCGAGCCGCTAAATTTGAAGGAGTTCATCCACCAATTGGATGTGCCGGTGATTGTTGGTGGGTGTGCGACTTATCAAGCGGCGTTGCATTTGATGCGCACCGGTGCTGCAGGTGTGCTGGTTGGTTTCGGCGGGGGTTCTTCTATGACAACTTCGGATGTCTTGGGTGTTCGGGTCCCGATGGCAAGTGCGGTCGCTGATGTCGCTGCTGCTCGTCGAGACTATCTGGACGAATCTGGTGGCAGATATGTGCATGTTGTTGCCGATGGATCCATGGGCCAAAGCGGTGACATCGTGCGAGCATTCGCATGTGGTGCCGATGCCGCCATGCTTGGTTCGGTGCTGGCTCGAGCGACCGATGCTCCAGGTGGCGGGGCGCATTGGGGTGCGGAAGCCTGGCATGGCCAACTACCCCGCGGCCAGCGTAATTTACTGACCCAGGTCGGCACCTTTGCCGAGGTTTTGAATGGGCCGTCTACCCATGCGGCCGGCGCGATGAACATTTCCGGAGCCCTGCGAAAAGCTATGGCTACAACCGGGTACAGCGATCTGAAGGAATTTCAAAGGGTAGAGATGGTTGTCACGGCCTGAGGGGATGCGGATGAGTGTTGCTGTGGGGGTTGAAATGGAGCCCGCTGTCACCCGGCGGTTACTAGCGCATGCGGCCGTTGGCCCCAACCCCGAACGACGTGAGGTAATTGCACCTTTTACCGGCGCTGTCCTTTATTCGATGCCTATATCTACCGAAGTTGACGTTGCTGCTTGCGTCGCCACCGCGCGCAAGGCCCAAGGCTGGTGGGCTCAGCGCCCGGTTCAAGAACGTGCTCGAATCTTCCTGAAGTTCCACGATTTAGTCATGCAGCGACGTGACGAGGGCCTAGACATCATTCAGCTTGAGACGGGTAAAGCCCGGCGCGATGCCATGGAAGAAATCCTTGATGTGTTGATCGTCGCTCGGCACTACGCGCGTGATGCGGTTCGTTTAATGAGGCCGGTGCGCCATCGAGGTGCGCTTCCTGTGCTCGTTGGGGTGCAGGAGTTGCGCCATCCCAAGGGCGTAGTTGGCATCATTTCGCCGTGGAACTATCCACTTACTTTGGCAGCTAGCGATGCGATCCCGGCGCTGCTGGCTGGTAATGCGGTGGTGCTGAAGCCAGATCCACAAACGTCATTGACCGCCCTATGGGTTGTTGATTTGATGATTGAAGCTGGGGTCCCAGAATCGGTGATCCGCGTTGTAACTGGCGAGGGTCAAGATGTTGGGCCGATGGTAATCGATCGGGTGGATTATGTGATGTTCACCGGGTCTACTCAAGTGGGCCGCGAGGTGGCGCGGCGGTGTGGTGAAAGACTTATCGGTTGCTCACTGGAGTTAGGTGGCAAAAACGCGATGATCATCCGCGCCGATGTAGACGTTGCGCGCGCAGCTGAGATAGCGGTGCGAGCCTGTTTTGCGAATGCCGGTCAACTTTGTGTCTCAATTGAGCGGATGTATATCCATGAAGAAGTAATGCAGCCGTTCTTGGATTTATTCTTGCCACGCGTTGCCGCGATGCGGATGGTCGCTGAGATCGGTTGGGGTGCAGATATGGGCTCGCTCATTTCACAGCGGCAACTTGATCGAGTGCAGGTGCACCTTGCCGACGCCATTGCGCATGGAGCTCGGGTGCTTGTTGGTGGGCGGGCGCGGCCCGAGGTGGGCCCGTACTACCTAGAGCCAACGGTCTTGGCTGGGGTCACCGAGGATATGGGGTTATGTCGCGACGAAACTTTTGGCCCGGTGGTCGCGGTTTACCCATTTAGCTCCGATGAGCAGGCGGTTGCCATGGCTAACGACACCTTCTACGGGTTAAATGCCTCGGTCCTAACCCGCGATACCCAAGCGGGCCGCAAAATTGCGGCCCAGCTCAAGGCGGGCACCGTAAATATTAATGAGGGTTACGCCGCCGCCTGGGGCAGTGTTCGTGCCCCCATGGGTGGGATGGGCGATTCTGGGCTGGGGCGCCGCCACGGCAGCGAGGGTTTCTTGCAATACACCGAGGCGCAAACCATCGCGACGCAGCGGGGATTTGGTTTCGGTGCCCCGTTCGGGTGGTCAAATGAGCGCTGGGGTGGCACCCTTGCGAATGCGGTTGGAGCCATGAAGAAGCTTGGTTTCAAATAGCACCCACAGATTAGGAAAATGTCATGCCTGGTAATGAAATGGATTTCGATGTCGTCATCATCGGGTCGGGTTTCGGCGGCTCCGTCTCCGCCTTGCGCTTGGTTGAAAAGGGCTACCGGGTCGGTGTCCTGGAAGCCGGCCGCCGATTTGATGAAACGACCTACCCCAAGAATTCATGGCACCTCTCGCGGTTCCTGTGGGCCCCAAAATTGGGCTTGACGGGGCTGCAACGAATACATGTACTCAAGGATGTGGTGGTACTAGCCGGGGCCGGAGTCGGCGGTGGCAGCTTGAACTATGCGAATACCTTGTACGTACCGGGCAAGCAATACTTCACGGACCCGCAGTGGGTGGATATCACTGACTGGGCCGACGAGTTGACACCTTTCTACGATCAAGCAGCCCGAATGCTTGGGGTTACCGAGAACCCGACCATGACTCCGAGCGATGAGATCATGAAGGCCGTCGCCGACGACATGGGAGTAGGTCACACCTTTCGGCTCACTCCGGTTGGTGTCTATTTCGGCTCCGGCCACGGCGTTACCAGCCCCGACCCTTTCTTTGGCGGCGTTGGCCCAGAACGCACCGGGTGCATTGAATGCGGTGAGTGCATGACCGGGTGTCGCCACGGTGCCAAAAATACGCTGCCTAAAAACTACTTAGGGCTTGCAGAATTAGCCGGCGCAAGGGTGCACCCGCTAACAACTGTGACAGGTATTACTGAGCGCGCCGGTGGTGGATATGAAGTAACTACCGTTCGGACCGGGCTCCATTTAGGTAAACGCACGAGGTCCTTTAGTGCCGCCCATGTGATCATGGCGGCGGGCACATTTAATACCCAGAAGTTATTGCACCAAATGAGTGATTCGGGTAAATTGCCGCGCCTTTCGAAGAGGTTGGGCCGCTTATCTCGGACTAATTCAGAATCAATTCTTGGTGCCGTTGCAAAATCTCCAGACTCCGACTACACGCGAGGGGTCGCAATTACTTCGAGTTGGTATCCGGACCCAAATACCCACGTCGAACCCGTTCGGTACGGCAAGGGCTCGAATTCAATGGGGCTATTGCAGTCGGTAATCACCGTTCCGCAATTAGGTAGAGCCCGCTGGAAGACCTGGGCCCGAGAACTCGTTCGGCAACGGCGCAATGTGGCTTCATTACTCAATGTGCACCACTGGAGTGAACGAGCGGTTATCTCATTGGTGATGCAGCCGGTCGACAATTCGCTAACCATTGTCGGTAAAAAATCACGTTTTGGCCGTTGGCACCTAACCACCAAAAAAGATGAGTCCAATCCGGCGCCTACATACTT
>CAMBQX010000137.1 GCA_945870085.1 Bifidobacterium breve
GCAGATATCCAAAATGGCACTTTTGCGCAGCGCTTCATGGACGACCAAGAAGCCGGTGGGCCCGAGTTCAAGGCGCTGCGAGCCAAAGGCGAAGCCCATTCAATCGAGGCGGTTGGCCGCGAACTTCGTGGGTTGATGAGCTGGGTTGATAACAAGGGTGATGACTACGTCGAGGGCACCGCGGCTCGCTAGGCGACCTGAAATCAACCACCGATATAATCCGCAGGTGACTAAACCCCGCGTCCTTATTGCCGAAGAACTCTCACCCGCGACCGTAGAAGCACTTGGCCCCGATTTTGAAATCGTCAATTGCGATGGTTCAGATCGGGTAGCCCTGTTGGCCGCCATCGTTGACGTCGATGCCATTTTGGTGCGCTCGGCCACCGTGGTCGACGCTGAGGCCATCGCGGCGGCGCCGAAATTGAAGGTTGTCGCGCGCGCAGGAGTTGGCCTTGACAATGTCGACGTCAAAGCGGCCACTCAGGCTGGTGTCATGGTCGTAAATGCGCCGACCTCGAATATTGTCAGTGCTGCTGAGCTAGCAGTAGCGCTTCTTCTTGCGAGCGCTCGCAATGTGGCTCCGGCAAGTGCGGCACTCAGTAAGGGGGAGTGGAAGCGTTCGAAGTACACCGGAGTTGAGGTTGCTGGCAAAGTTGTCGGCATCGTGGGCCTTGGTCGTATCGGGGTACTTGTTGCCCAGCGGATGAGCGCCTTTGGGGTGAAGTTAATTGCCTATGATCCCTATGTGCAGCCAGCCCGTGCGGCTCAATTGGGGGTTCGCATGGTCACTTTGGATGACCTACTTGCCGAAAGTGATTTCATTACTGTCCATCTGCCCAAGACGGCCGAGACGGTGGGGCTAATCGGCGATGCCGAACTTCATAAAGTCAAGCCAACTGTGCACATCATAAACGCAGCACGTGGTGGCATTGTTGATGAAGTAGCCCTCTATGAGGCCATCGTTGATGGGCGCGTAGCGGGCGCAGGTCTTGACGTTTATACCAAGGAGCCGTGCACTGACTCACCGCTATTTGGGCTGGAGTCGGTCGTAGCGACTCCGCATCTTGGTGCGTCCACCGATGAGGCCCAGGAGAAAGCCGGGATCTCGGTAGCGCGCTCGGTTCGCCTGGCGCTCGCCGGCGAGCTAGTACCCGACGCGGTAAATGTGCAAGGTGGCCAGATGGCCGATGAGATCAAGCCACTGCTGCCGCTGGCTGAAAAACTTGGGGCCATTGCCTGCGGGTTAGCGAGCGCTGCAGTTGCTCGAGTCACCGTTGAAGTTTTCGGTGAAGCCGCTGACCATGATGTTCGAGTGCTCGAGTTATCAGCCCTCAAGGGGGTGTTTCAAATGCTGGTCCACGACCCTGTCTCCTTCGTCAACGCTCCCGTGCTTGCTGAACAGCGGGGAGTCGAAGTCGTGCTAACCACTGACCGAACTAGTGATGACCACAAGTCTGTGGTTCGGGTAACAATCACATTGACCGGTGGTGAAAGCGTCAGCGTGGCTGGCACGGTAGCCGGGCCTCGGCACACCCCAAAGGTGGTTGAGGTTGATGGATTTGATGTTGACGTACCGGTCAGCGACCACATGGCGTTCTTGCGTTATCACGATAAGCCAGGTGTTGTCGGTATAGTCGGTAAAGTACTCGGTGACGCCGGTGTCAATATCGGGGGCATGCAGGTGAGCCGCGATGACAGCAGCCATGCACTGATCCTGTTGACCGTTGACTCGCCGATTCCCGCCGCGGCACTTGATGACATCGTGAGCCGAATTGGTGCGCACAGCGGGAAATCAGTCGACCTCAACTAAGTAGGTTCAGGAGCGCATTGCACGGTTTACGGCGCTGATTATTGCTTTGAGTGACGCCGTGGTGATCGACGGGTCAATGCCCACGCCCCAAAGCACTCGATCGCCGACGGTGCATTCGAGATAGGCCGCCGCTTTCGCATCGCCGCCGGCGCTCATCGCATGCTCGTGGTAGTCGAGCACCCTTACGTCGACACCGTGCTGGGCTAAGGCATTGCAGAAGGCCGCCACAGGGCCATTGCCGCTGCCGTCTAGGGCAAAGTCGGCGCCGTCGTCGCTGATGACCACGTGAACACTTGTGTCGCCGTCAACGTCTGACTCCTGCTTGACCGAACGCAGTGCGAACCTGCCCCAGGGTGCGCTCGGGTCTGGCAGGTACTCGGCAGAAAAAGTCGCCCACATTTCTTCGGCGCTGACCTCGCCACCCTCGGACTCGGTCACCTGTTGGATTACTTGAGAGAATTCGATCTGCAGGCGCCTCGGTAGTTCAAGTTTGTGCTCGGTGCGCATGATGTAGGCAACCCCGCCCTTGCCAGATTGTGAATTCACGCGGATGACCGCCTCATAGGTGCGACCAACATCCTTTGGATCTATTGGCAGGTACGGCACCGCCCACATGGAGTCCGCAACTGGCACACCGGCGGCGAGCGCATCGGCTTCCATGAACTTTAGTCCCTTGTTGATGGCATCTTGGTGGGATCCGGAGAAGGCGGTATAAACGAGGTCGCCACCGTATGGATGACGCTCATTAACCGGAATCTGATTGCAGTACTCGACGGTGCGTCGGACCTCATCGATATTACTGAAATCAATCTGCGGATCAATACCCTGACTAAATAGGTTCATGCCAAGGGTGACCAGGCAAACATTGCCCGTGCGCTCGCCATTGCCGAACAGGCAGCCCTCGATACGGTCAGCACCGGCTAGGTAGCCAAGCTCGGAAGCGGCTACCGCAGTGCCGCGGTCATTATGTGGGTGGAGGGAGATGATGACTGAATCTCTGCGTGCCAAATTCCTGCTCATCCATTCAATGGAGTCCGCGTAGATATTCGGTGTTGCCATTTCAATTGTCGCCGGAAGATTCAAAATCACTTTATGGTCTGGTGTTGGTTGCCATACATCGGTAACCGCATCGCAGATTTCGACCGCGAACTCGAGCTCTGTACCCGTGTAAGACTCAGGGGAGTACTCAAAATAGACATCCGTTTCGCGTGCGATCTCATCGGCGAACTTCTTGCAAAGTTGCGCTCCGTGCACAGCTATATCGATGATGCCGGGTTTGTCGAGCCCAAATACCACCCGTCGCTGCAAGGTGGAAGTCGAGTTGTACAGGTGGACTATCGCTTGCTTGGCCCCTTTTATCGACTCGAAGGTGCGCTCAATTAGTTGTTCACGTGATTGGGTCAAGACCTGAATCACGACGTCATCTGGGATGAGATTTTCCTCGATGAGCAGGCGAACGAAGTCAAAGTCGGTTTGTGATGCAGAGGGGAAACCCACTTCGATTTCCTTATAGCCCATAGCTACCAGCAAATTAAACATGCGTAATTTGCGAGCCGGTGTCATTGGATCAATCAGGGCTTGATTGCCGTCGCGAAGGTCGACCGCGCACCAACGTGGCGCCTGCGTGATTACCTTCGAGGGCCAGGTGCGATCTGGCAGTTCAATCGGTGCGAATGGGGTGTAGCGCTGCCACTTCATATTGGAGGGGCGCTGTGCGGTGCGAACTTCATAAGGTGTGGTGCGATCGAATTGCGATTTCATGTCTGGGGCTCCTGTAGGTCGTCAGTTTGGGGGGAGGACCGGCAAACGACGAAACCCGCGACGAGGAGGCCGGTTAAGAGGCCTCGCCGCGGCGGCGAAGGAGCAGGTTCACGATCAGCACCCACGCAGAGTACCAGAGGCCGGCTGGGTAGGGTTTCGGCCATGTCAGGAACCCTCAACCCAGGAACTCTCAACCCGGCGACCCTAAATATCGCGCTGATCCCAGGTGACGGCATCGGCACCGAGGTTGTCGCCGAGGCGATTAAGGTACTCGCTGCCGTTGCCCCCGCGGCTGGTATCACCGTCACCTCGACCGAGTACGACCTTGGTGCCCGCCGTTATAACGCCACCGGTGAGTTACTGCCAGGTTCTGTGGTCGAAGAACTTCGCGGTTATGACGCCATCCTGCTGGGTGCGATCGGTGACCCTTCGGTCAAGCCGGGCATCTTGGAGCGCGGCGTGTTGTTGCCGCTGCGATTTGTAATGGACCATCACGTTAACCTGCGCCCGGTCAAGTTGTATCCGGGTGTTACGGGCCCACTGGCTGGCAAAGGCCCAGCAGATATTGATTTTGTAGTTTGCCGCGAAGGCACCGAAGGTCCATATGTTGGCGCCGGCGGTGTGCTGCGCATAGGTACCCCACAGGAAGTCGCGACCGAAGTGAGTTTGAACACTGTCTACGGGGCTGAACGCATAATTCGCGACGCCTTTGATCGCTCGATGCGCCGGCGCAAGAAAGTTACCCTGGTGCATAAGACCAACGTGCTGGTTTTCGCCGGTGATCTATGGCAGCGCACCTTCGACCGGGTGAAGCTGGAGTACCCTGAAGTCACTACCGATTACTTACATGTTGACGCAGCTTCCATGTTCTTCCTGACCAACCCCGAGCGATTCGATGTAGTTGTCACCGACAATCTTTTCGGTGACATTCTCACCGATATTGGCGCGGCGATTGGTGGCGGTATCGGGTTGGCGGCAAGTGGAAATATCGATCCGAGTCGCAGCAACCCGAGTATGTTCGAGCCGGTTCACGGCTCAGCCCCAGATATCGCCGGTCAAGGCAAGGCCGACCCAACAGCAACCGTGATGTCCCTTGCCATGTTGCTCGACCATGTTGGCTTTAGCCAAGCATCAAGGTGGGTTGAAGTAGCCGTCGAGAATGATTTGGCAACACGTGGTTCTAGCTCGCGTTC
>CAMBQX010000138.1 GCA_945870085.1 Bifidobacterium breve
ACTCCCATGATGGGGGAGTAATCAGGGGTCATATCGCATAGGCCCGCCCATTGCCGCAGCACCTTGAGTGAGCCAATCGATGGGATCAGTTCGAGGATATGGGAGGCGACCGACTCGGTGAACTCAAGTGAGCCGCGCATTGAATAGGAGGGGTAAGGGTCAACGCTCGCGCCGAAGACCAGTTCACCACGATCAGTTTGACTCACGTATACATGCAGTGATCCAGAAACTATTACCGTGGGAAGAAATACTTTGACCGGCTCGGTGACCGCGGCCTGCAGCGGATGGGTGATCAGAGGCATTTTCACGTCAACCATGTCTGAAATGGTGGTTGCCCATCCTGCGGTGCAATTCACCACGATGGGAGCTGAGATAGCACCTCGGTTTGTTCGCACTCCGGTAACTTTTCCGCTGGCAGTTTCGATACCGAGCACCTCGGTCTGCTGGTGAATCTGAACACCTAGGTGATCAGCTGCCCGGGCGTACCCCCAATTGACTGCGTCGTGTCTGATTATCCCACCCGGTGGGTGGTACAGCGCGCCAAGTATTGGATAACGAGGGCGATCTGAGACATCAAGGTATTTGACGATTCTGCCAACTTCGGCAGCATCGATTACCGAACTATTGATGCCCTGTAATTTGTTCACTTCAGCACGCCAGTTCATGGTGCGAAGTGATGCGTCGGTGTGCGCGAGAGTTAGATGGCCACGCTGGGAAAACATAACGTTGTAGTTGAGGTCGGCAGCAAGATTCTGGTAGAGCACGACCGATCGATCGTAGAAGCGAACACCTTCTGGGGTTAGGTAGTTTGATCGGATGATGGCCGTATTGCGACCGGAGCCACCGCCACCCATATATGACTTATCCAGCACCGCCACATTAGTAATCCCATGGTTGGCTGCGAGGTAGTAAGCGCAGGCTAGTCCATGGACACCGGCACCGATGATGACCACATCGTAAGACTTCGCAAGGTCGTGCTGCCGAAAACTACGTGGCCAATCTGAATTGGTTACCCCCCGGCGAAAAATATCCAATGCCGAGTAACGCGCCGGCCCACGACTTCGGCGCCTACGAGCTTGAGCGCCCGCAGTTCCTTTAATTGAAGCAACAGATTCAGCGTGTGACATGTCCGTAGGCCTTCACTGAGATGAATTGGACTGGCATGGTGATTAACATTTGTGGACCGTGCGGCGCCTCCCCATCAAACTGCAGGGAGTCACCCGCCTCAAGGATGTAGGTCGACCCTCCAACTCCGTACTGCATCTCGCCACTGACCATGAATATGAATTCGGTGCCAGCATGTTGGTAGAGAGGGAAAACCTCGGTGCGCTCCAGAAGGGTGACTAGCATCGGTTCCATGATTTGGTTGGGTCCGCGAGTGGCTCCTAGGAGTTGGTAGAGGTGGCCGGCGGCGCTTCGGGGGCTCAACTCGAACCCGCGCCCGGCTTTAACGAAGAGGACGTCAACCTCCTCCTTCAACCCGCGAAAGAAAGCCGTTAGTGGCGCATCCAGGGCTTCAGCGAGTCGCACCAAGGTACTTAGGCTAGGAGTTGTTTGGCCATTTTCAATCTTCGACAGCATCCCTTTGCTGATACCTGTTATTTCGGCAAGTTCGGCGAGGGACCAAGCGCGCCGGGTTCGCAACTCACGTAATTGGGTACCCAGAACTTTCTCAACTTCCTGCGCAAAGGACGGTGTCTCTTCTGAGATTTCGATCGTGTGCTCGCGCATGTCGGTCATGGGCATTGTTCCTAAAAACCTTGACCGGGTATCCATGAGGTGCCGGCGAGGGGCACCTTTGCCATGGCGGCCGCTTCAATGGTCAAAGCGGCTAAGTCCTCTGGCTCTAGGTGGTGCACAGAGTTCTTGCCACAGGCTCGGGCTAACGTGGTCAGTTCCATGGTCAGGGCATTTAAGTAATTAATAACTCGGCGGGAGCCGATTTCGGGGTCTAGCCGGTCGGTCAACTCTGGTGTTTGAGTGGTGACCCCGACCGGACAAGCACCCGTCTGGCATTCATGGCAAAAACCGGGGGCGGTGCCAAGGGCCCGGTAGTCGGCGGTGACGTCTATTTTTTCACCGTCTTTTTCGTAGAAGGGGGAGTTGCAGCCCAGCGCGATGAGCATGCCGACACCGAGCGATACAGCGTCAGCCCCGAGGGCCAAGGCCTTGGCGATATCGGCCCCGGTTCGGATTCCGCCCGAAACAATCAACTGCACCTGCCCGGTCATTCCGGCCTCGCGTATTGCCTCAGCCGCTAGGCGTACAGCGGGCAGAGTTGGGATACCGGTGTGCTCTATGAAGACATCCTGGGTGGCACCGGTGCCGCCCTGCATGCCATCAACGACGATTACATCCGCACCGGCAGCGATAGCCAATTTGACGTCATTGAAAGTCCGAGTTGCTCCGAACTTGACATAGATGGGCTTCTCCCAGTTCGTGGCCTCGCGGAGTTCACCGATCTTGATCGTCAGGTCATCAGGTCCTGTCCAGTCCGGGTGGCGAGAAGCAGAACGCTGGTCAATGCCGGCCGGGAGGGTTCTCATCGAGGCGACGCGTTCACTAACTTTCTGTCCGAGCAGCATGCCTCCACCACCAGGCTTTGCCCCCTGGCCTACCACGACCTCGATTGCATCGGCTTGTTGCAGATGCTTTGGGTTAAATCCGTAGCGCGACGGTAGGCACTGATAAACCAACATCGCCGAGGCTCGGCGTTCCTCCTCGGTCATGCCGCCGTCACCGGTGGTCGTGGACGTACCGACGGCGGTGGCGGCGCGCCCTAACGCTTCTTTGGCATTGGCTGACAGGGAGCCAAAACTCATGCCTGCGATAGTTATTGGAATCTTGAGTTCTAACGGCTTGGAGGCGAACCTGCTACCGAGTACGGTTTTCGTCTCGCATCGCTCCCGATAGCCCTCCAAGGGATAACGTGACAAAGAGGCGGTGATGAATGTGAGGTCATCGAAACTTGGTACCTGCCTTTTGGCACCCCATCCGCGGATTTCATAGCGTCCCATGGTCGCCATTTGAGTGATGTGGGAAATCATTTGAGGCGGAAAGGTCGCACTTTCGCGCAAGGCTGGGTTTATTGCATCTTCCTCAGACATCAGTAACTCTGATTCGTGAGTGCGTCGAAGTTGTATAACTGTTTTGCGGACGCGACCTTGGTAACGTTCTCAGGGTTGATGTGATCAAAGCCCGCGGCAATGCACATTTCGCGAACCAGAGTTACATCAGAGGCTGTCATTTCTTCGATTTGGGCATCTGCTCCCAAGGAACGAATCGTGCCTCCGACGTAAATGACGGCTTCATAGAGTGAGTCGCCCAGTGAATCACCGGCATCTCCGCCTACCAGAACGGTGCCAGCCTGTGCCATGAAGGCACTCATGTGGCCGACACTGCCCCCCACTGCAAGGCTTCCGCCTTTGAGTGAAATTGCCGCTCGTGACGAAGCATCACCTTCAATCACCACCAAACCACCGTGAGCTGACGCCGCGGTGGATTCACTGGCATTGCCGCGGACCCGCACCACGCCACTCATCAGGTTTTCACCGACACCCCAACCGACGCTGCCATTGACAGTAAATGAGGGACCATCGCACAGGCCCGCCAGGTAGTACCCAGCGTTGCCGTTGATATTGATGTGGATTTTGTTGGTAAGCCCGACACCGAGATTATGGGCACCGCGTACCTCGGTGATGTTAACCTCGGCGCCCGCAGATTGGGCTCGGAGTTCCCGATTTACGGCGGTCACTCCCATGGCTCGGGCGTCCAAAGTGAGTGGGGGCTTGGTCTGCACACTCATGTGATCACACGGTCCATGTGTGGATCTCCTCGGGTTGTGGCTCGAAAATGCGAGCACCCTCAATATCAGGCAGGCTCGCGAGCGCGTGGTACTCACTGGCCACTGCAATGTATTCCGGCCGTTCGGCAATCACCATGGGCTTGCAAGCAAATGCATCGCGTACTACCGAAAACTGGTGGTCTGTCGTGACTACGAGAGTGAAAAATCCATCGAACTCCTTGAGCACATGCCGCATGGCCTCTTCAAGGTCATCCCCCTGAGTCATCCGGTAGCCGATAAATTGGGCTGCTACCTCGGTGTCGTTATCGGTAACGCAGGTAACCCCAGAGTCTGCGAGCGTCCGGCGAATACTTGCGTGATTAGAAAACGATCCGTTATGCACGAGAGCCAGATCGTTGGCGGGAGAGAAGGGGTGCGCACCGTCGGTGGTGATAGCCGATTCGGTGGCCATCCGGGTGTGGCCAAGGGCCAGATAGCCACTCATCTGCGGCACCCGATAACGCTCACAGATATCCCGAGGCAGTCCGACATCCTTGATTAGGTGAATTGCTTTGCCCACTCCAACAATGGTGAGTTGATGGTCGGGCGTGCCCAGCAATGCCTGGCGCACCACCTCTTCCCCTGCGCTGGTCACCAAAAAGGCGATATTGCCAATCTCCTCGATTGAGGATGTCGCCCCGGTCGCGGTGTCGACGGCTGCTTGGACACTGGACCAGTCGATTGTGGGGGCATCACTGCGCAGGGACCAGCGCAGCGCTGGCGCTGGCACGCCTCGGTCGTAAATGGCTAAGCCAGCGGAATCTGGACCGCGGGCGGTCATTTCCTCCAGCATGGTCGTGAAATACCGCCCGAGATCTTGTTCCAAACCTTGGTCGCGGACCAATAAGCCGACAATTCCACACACCTGCGGTGATCTCCTCTCCGAGACTCCGTGGCTA
>CAMBQX010000139.1 GCA_945870085.1 Bifidobacterium breve
TTAGCCTGCGAGCACCCTGGTCGAGGCACCCACAAGCTTTCGATCCGCAAGCCTCGCGTTGGAATTCGTATGGCAAGCTCTTACAACGCAAGCCAATAGTTCCCGCACTTATTGCATTAGCTATCGTCGGCGGGCTGGCCCTACCTGCAGCCTCGATGCAGTTGGGCTTCCCGGATGACTCCAGCGCTGCCCCCGGTAGCCCCCAGCGCACTGGATTTGATCTCCTCGCCGAGGGTTTCGGCCCCGGGGTGAACGGCCCATTTTTCATTGCTGTCCAAACATCAAGTGTTGACGACTTCAACGCCCTGGGCAAAACCATCGCGGCACTGGAAGCGACACCGGGGGTAGCGCAAACCAGTCCCTCTTCAGGCATGATGCCGATCCTAAAACTCGATAAATCGGTATTCGGATCCGGCGGCACAGTCACCTCGGTAATCGTGCAGCCAACAACCGCGCCCTCCGATCCTGCAACCGGCGCCCTGCTTGATCTAATTCGCACCGAAACTGCACCAAAGCTCTTAGCCGACACCGGTACGCATATTTATGTGGGCGGCACGCAAGCAGTAGCGGAGGACTTCACCACTCGATTAACGGCCGCACTGCCGGTGTTCCTGCTTCTCGTTGTCGGCTTGGGCTTCATCGCACTGATGCTGCTCTTCCACTCGCTGCTCATCCCGTTAACGGCCGCTCTAACCTCACTACTTAGTTTCGCTGGAGCACTAGGCGTCACTGTCGCGGTATTTCAATTGGGATTTGGTGATTCGATCCTCGGAGTCACCGGCACCGGCCCGATCCTGCCCTTCTTGCCCATCATGGTGTTCGCCGCACTCTTTGGCCTCTCGATGGATTATCACGTCTTCTTGGTTTCGCGCATGCGTGAAGAATGGGAAACCTCTAAGGATAATTCGCTCTCGGTACGCCTTGGATTAGCCGGCTCCGGGCGCGTTGTTGTCGCCGCCGCCGCGATCATGACGAGTGTGTTCCTGTCATTCGTGCCAACACCTATTGACACCATTAAATTGTTCGGGGTTGCGCTCGCTTCTGCCGTGTTAATTGACGCCTTCATCATCCGACTAATTTTGGTGCCGTCGTTGATGACCCTATTCGGGAAAGCCAACTGGTGGGTGCCACGTTGGCTCGGCCGAGTGCTGCCCAATATCCGACTTGAATAGCCCGATCAAATACCTACCAGCGCGGCAGTGCCTTTCCTGGGTTCAATATGCCCAGCGGATCCCATGCGGCCTTCACGCGCGAATGCAAATCAATCGCGACCTCATCTAGTTCGAGCGCAAGATGGGCTCGCTTCAGTGTGCCGATGCCATGTTCACCGGTTACCGTGCCACCAACTTTCAGGGCCACATCAAGGATTTCATTGAACGCAACCATCGCACGAATTGCCGCGCCTTCATCACCGCGTGGCACAACAATTGTGGGGTGCAAGTTACCGTCACCCGCATGGCCAAAAGTGCCGATAAAGACGTCATTCCGCTGGCCAATCTCAGCAATCATGATCATCGCTCGCCCAAGTTGCGAACGCGGCACCGCGATGTCATCAAGCAGCCAATCCCCCATCACTTCTAGGGCTGGGATCGCCATTCGCCGGGCGCCTACAAGCATTTCGGCTTGCTCTGGGTCTTCTGACCGATAAGCCTCCGTAGCACCATTACGCTCGCAAATCTCGAGCAGCAGATCAGCTTCGGCAATACCTGCGCTACCAGCCGCATCGGTCTGGGCAATAAGCAATGCACCCGCTGTCGTGTCAAGACCCATAGGGCGCCAGGTTTCTACGGCCGTGATGGTCGCTTGATCCATCAGTTCAAGCATGCTCGGGGTCAACTGCGCCATGATCTGCTCAACTGCCAGCCCAGCAGCACCAACATCAGCAAATACAGCCACCGCGGTCGTTGGAGGCGGAGGTAATGCGCGCAACTTCAGGCGGGCCATCGTGACAATGCCAAGGGTGCCTTCGCTGCCGACCATCAACCCCGTGAGGTCGTAGCCGGCTACACCTTTGATCGTTCTACGCCCGATTCGAGTTACCCGCCCATCGGCAAGGACGACTTCGAGGCCGAGTACCGAATCGCGGGTCACGCCGTACTTAACACAACACAACCCACCGGCATTGGTATTGACGTTGCCACCGATTGAACAGAAATCTTTACTCGCTGGGTCGGGGGCGTACCAAAGACCATGCTTTGCAACATGATCACGCAATTCGGTATTGAAAATACCCGGTTGTGTTTCGACATATCCGTTTCCGGCATCAACGGTGAGTACGTCACGCATTTTTTCGACGCACACGATCAACGACCCGTCGATCGCATTCGAGCCACCCGATAACCCCGAACCCGCACCCCTTGGCACCACTGGAATCCGATACTGGTGGGCTGCTTTCATGATCGCACTTACCTGCTCGGTCGTGCGCGGAAAAACAACAGCAATAGGCTCGCCGGCCTCAGAGCCGGTTGATCTGTCCCGCGTATAAGTAGGCAAGCGGTCCGGATCAGTTACTACATCGCCATCGGCAAGTGCCGCACCGCAGGCCGCGAGTAAAGCATCTTCATCTGTCATTGAGACTCACCCAAACTTTGCGCAAGGGCTCGTCAATTTCCCAGCGAGTCTGCTCGCCAGTCAGTAGACGTCCAACAGTGCCAGGGCCTAGCTCGAGGATCGAACCATCCTGCAGGCAGATTCGGCCACGCCCACTAAGCACCACGAACACCTCATCGTTTTCGGTGTCGATTGACACTCCGACTGAATGCTCCCAGATGCCGGTGCTCATTGTTGCGGTATCGCCGATTCTCACCGAGCCGGTTGTGACTCCCCCACTGATGTCGCGCGCATCGTCAAGGGGTCCATGCATCACCACGATGCTCGCCTGATCATCAACACTTGCCATCACTAAACCCTATTCGACTACTGTCGATTCGACTGACACGGCTTCGACTATGCCGGCTAGTACACCCGGTGGGATTGGCCCGATGATCCGCGCGGCAACTAGGCCAGTTCTGTCAATGACCAAGGTGCTGGGCAGCGCGCCCGGGGGCACCTCCGGCAACGTCGCAAGCAGCACACCGTCTGGATCCATGATGCTGTCGTACGGGATTTGTAGTTGCTCCACGAACTTGCGTGCCTTAGTTGGATCGTCATTGACATTTAGCCCGACGAAAACCACATCTGAACTAGCGGTGCTCGAACTCGCCGCCAGTAGTTCCGGTGTCTCTTCAATGCAAGGTGCGCACCATGAGGCCCAAGAGTTCAAGACCACTACCGAGCCGGCCAGGGTCGCTAGCTCCAGTTGCGCTCCTGACAAAGTTTCACCGGTTATCAGTGGCATGCTGGGCCGTTCTCCGATCGCATAGGAGGTGACGCCAATCCCGGGTGTTAGCGCCTCCGCTGTTAGCCCCTCTGGGGTGCGCCCGCACCCAGCGGCCAACAGACAAATACCGGCCACGACAAAGAGCACGGTGGCAACGCGAAGTAGCCCTCGACCCGTTTGCACCAGCAGTAGCGAACCCATAGGGCTACGACTCTAGAGAATGGGCAAAGATGGGGGCCCGGCCCTCGTAGCTCAGTCGGATAGAGCGACCGCCTCCTAAGCGGTAGGCCATGGGTTCAATTCCCGTCGAGGGCACCAGGGGGGTCTCATCTAATGCGAAACCAATTCACGCGTAACTGTGGTTGGTGCTCGGCACCGATTTGGTGTCTGGTCTGGTTTGTTCTTGCCTAACTCAAATTTGTTCTCGCGTCAAGATTGGTCGTGAGGGTTTGAGGTTCTGGGAATGGCACTGCCCCGGTCTCGGCTTGAGGGGACCGGGGCAGTTTAGAAGGACGTGACCGACCAAACACCGCGTTTATGTCAAACGTCCAGTTTCCAGGGGTCATTTCACTTACCGGCGAGGTTTGCGCTCCCTAAGAGCTCCTACCCGCTGGCCTTGGACCAGCCCGAAAACCAAATACCGCAACCCGGCGGCAGGCCCCGCGCACCCCAACACCGGAGCAATACGAGATATTCACCGAACTGCTTCAAGGAAACGTGCTTCAAGGAAAGGTGCCAGGCACTTTCCCCATTACCCCCTCTACCAGTGACACCTGGCCAGCACTTAGACCCCCTGGGGTGTTCGAGTTCACTGACGCAAACAACGGGCCCCGGGCCGCGAGCGGTCAGGGGCCAGCAACAGGGTTTAAACACCCCACCTAGTAGTAGGCAACGGTGCTACTCTTCATTACCCTCAAAGGGACTTAGCCAAAGCAGAGTAGCCGGTAGTAGCAGGGTTTAGGGTGCCGCTGATACCGGCCACACCGGGGCGCACCCAACCAACACCGAGTGCGAGCCGATCAGATGGCGCTGAACTTACTGGGGTAGCAATATCAATATTTGGCATCAGATTTACGTCCTTTCAATAATTGTGGAAAGGCTCGCGGCGCCAAGATGGGCCACCTCTCCATTGGAACACCAAACCCGCCATATGGCAATAGTAAAACGCCAAACAACTCCCGGTGACCGGGTGCGACTAAGCCCACTCGACGAGTAGCGGAGCTGCGGCGGCGAGGTCGTTCAGAGTCCGCGCTCCGGGAATAGTTACTGCGGCCACAATGTGTTTACCCGCCTTCATCATTTTTTGCCAA
>CAMBQX010000140.1 GCA_945870085.1 Bifidobacterium breve
GATCGCCGTGGATCGCGATGAAATCCTGAAGCCGTTGACCCCACGATTCGCGGGGCTGATCCGCGATAACCGTGATCAGATTCATGCGACTCGAAAAGTCGCAACCGTGGTTCGTGATCTCCAGTTTGAAGGTGATCTGAAAATTCCGAGTTCCCCAAAGGACGAAGCCTTACTCCAAGAGTTGGCAAGTAAGTGGGGCGTAGAACGCTACCTGCGCATTGGCTCACTCAAGTTGTGAAGTGTAGGCGATTACCCCGCGATTAATCGCGTCAACTGCCTGATGCGCGGTCGAGCGCATAGAATCATCGGATTCAAGGGCCACGGTTACTTGGCCCAGCACATCAATTACCTGTCGGGTCCACCGCACAAAATCGCCAGCGGTGAGATCAGTGGAGTCCAGAACCGACTGCAGGGTCGCCCCTGTTGCCCATTTGTGCATAGCCCAGACAAATCCAGCATCAAGTGGCCTCGTGATACTAAGACCATGCCGTGCTTCGGCGTCGTGGATCATGCCCCAGATACCGGTCATCTCTTTCAAGGCTTCACGTACCGCCCCACCGGGCAGCCTCGGTGATTCATCATCCTCAGATCTCCTTGACTCATACACAATTGCTGAGACCGCGCCGGCAAGTTCTGGTGCACTCAACCCACGCCACGTACCTTCACGGAGACACTGGCCCGCGAGCAAATCTGATTCGGTGTAAAGACCCATCAGCATCTTGCCCGGCGGCGTAATTTTGGCGGCATCGCCCGCATTGGTCAGATAGCCCAATTCGGTTAAAACTTCACAAACCTGGTCAAAGCGCCGGCCAATAGAACTGGTGCGCCCTTCAACTCGCTGTTCAAGATCTCGAATCTCGCGCTTGGCTCGCATGTACCGCTCGGCCCAGCGGGCATGTTGCTCTCGGTCAGAACAGCCGTGACAGGGATGGTGTCGTATCCGCGCACGCATATCTACGACTTCGGCGTCATCACCATTTGATTTACGTCGAGTACGTTCATGTGACAGATCGGAGGTTAACTCCCGAAGGGCCGATGCGAGATCTCGGCGAGACTGCGCATTTCGCGCGTTGAAACCTTTTGGAATGCGCAGTTTTGCAATCGCCTCAACCGGTGCGGTGATTTCGACCGTTGAGATCCGGCGCACTTGCCGATCCGCGGTTAGCACCATTGGGCGCGGTTCATCCCGGAGATTTGAACTGCCGGGATCAAGGACAACAACAGGACCAGAACGACGCCCTCCTGGAATGATAAATACATCCCCAACCCGAAGAGTGCGCAGTGAAGTAAATGCCGCATCTCGCCTGCGCCCAGCTGCATCACGGGTTAGATCCTTCTCGCGCCTATTTGCGTCCTCACGAATTTGCGCGTACTCCTCGAAATCACCCAGGTGGCACTGCATTGCTTCGCGATACCCATCCAATGCATCCTCATGCTTACGCAGTGAAGTCGCCAATCCAACTACTGATCGGTCCGCCTGAAATTGCGCGAAAGAGGTTTCCAAGATTTCACGGGCCGCGTGATGCCCGATTCTCGAGACTAGGTTTACCGCCATGTTGTAGGAGGGCTGGAACGAAGACTTGAGCGGATAGGTTCGTGTTGATGCCAAACCAGCAAGAGCTCGTGGGTCCAGGCCCGGGTGCCAAAGCACTACCCCATGACCTTCAACATCAATGCCGCGCCGCCCGGCGCGACCGGTCAATTGGGTGTACTCCCCCGGGGTCAAATTGACGTGCATCTCGCCATTCCATTTAACAAGTTTTTCCAGCACCACCGACCTCGCCGGCATATTAATTCCAAGTGCCAAGGTCTCGGTGGCGAAAACCACTTTGAGTAATCCTTGCTGAAATAGGTTCTCAACTACCTCCTTGAAAAGTGGCAGTAGCCCAGCGTGGTGTGCGGAAATCCCGCGCTCAAGCCCGGCGAGCCACTCCTCGTACCCCAGCGCCGCGAGATCACCCGGCGGCAGATTCTGGGTGGCTTCGAGCGCTGCAGCCCGGATTGTCACCCGCTCCGGTTGGCTAGTGAGTTTGAGTCCGGCATTCATGCACTGCTTGACGGCATCGTCGCAACCGGCTCGGCTGAATAGGAAGTAAATCGCCGGCAGTAAGCCATCTCGCGCGAGTCGGTCAATGGCATCACTACGCCAGGGCGTGTGCGCGCTGCGGGGTCTACGGCCATTATTTTGACGGCCACCAGGGTGACGGCCACCATTTTGACGGCCACCACCCATACGCTCATTTCGTACTTCATCACGGGCGATCTGCTCAAGGTCGGGATTCACTAGCGACTGTTGGTCATCGACGAATAGGTCATACATACGGGAGCCCGCCATAACATGCTGCCACAGGGGCACCGGACGGTGCTCTTCAACAATGATGTCGGTATCACCGCGCACCGCTCCCAGCCAGGCCCCAAACTCCTCTGCGTTACTCACTGTTGCCGATAGCGCAACCACTGTCACCGATTCGGGAAGATGGATAATGACTTCTTCCCAGACTGCTCCCCTGAATCGATCAGCAAGATAATGAACTTCATCCATGACCACATATGCCAAACCCGTCAAAGTCGAAGAGCCGGCGTAGAGCATATTTCGAAGAACTTCAGTTGTCATGACGACGATGGGCGCTTCACCGTTAATCGTGTTATCGCCGGTGAGTAACCCAATGCGCTCGGCGCCGTACCGCTCAACTAGATCGTGGTACTTCTGATTCGACAGGGCCTTAATTGGTGTCGTATAGAAACACTTCCGGCCGCTCTCAAGTGCCAAATGGATAGCGAACTCGCCGACAACGGTCTTACCTGAACCAGTCGGCGCGGCAACTAGAACCCCGCGGCCGGCTTCGAGACTTTCACAGGCCTGAACCTGAAAAGTGTCGAGGTCAAATTCATACAACTTGTTGAACTGGCCTAGAGCACTTGAGCTGGCTCGCGATCTGCCCAATGCTGCGGCGTAGCGCTCCGCAGGAGAGGACATGTCGTAAGGCTACGCAGTAAACGCACTTACCGCGCGAGGACGCGCAGGGCCCCGGGCACCACCTTCACCTCTACCGGTAAAGGCCCAAGGCGTTCGCCATCAGCGTAGGCTATTTGCCCATTGGCTTCTACGGTTATCAATTTCCCACGAAGCATTTCAACCTTCGGATTATTCACATGAGTACCCTTGTAAACGGATGGGAAAACCCTCAAGAAAGTGGCTTTGGATAACTCATGTAGCCAGGTGATGTCCAGCTCGCCATCGTCAATTAACGCATTTGGGCATACCCGCATCCCACCGCCGTAACTGATGCCGTTACCGATCGACACCAACATCGCGGTGTCCTCGTGGGTACGCCCGTCAATTACCACGCGGTAGGGCACCGGCGAAAAACTACGTAGCTCCCCCAAAATTCCACGGATATACCGCGATTGCCCCCGCGGCCACCGCATCTGGTTGGCGCGCTCGTTGACAGAAGAATCAAATCCCGTCGATAACACACCTAGGTACCAGCGTTTTTGCCCATCGGGCAAAGTCACCTGTGCCAGATCAATGGTTTTCGGAGTGGCCGCCTGTTCCACAATCAACCTTGCCGCTGCCCTTGGATCACCCAGCGGCACTCCGAGAGTGCGTGAATTATCGTCGCCGGTGCCGGTAGGGATGATTCCCAAAATTATCGATGACTGGGCAACCGCTTGTAATACGGTGTTAATAGTGCCGTCGCCACCGCAGGCAATCACCATGTCGACACCTGCAAGTACTGCCGCGTGGCTCGCAATCTCTGCGTCGCACTGCGAATTAGGCACCACAATCGTGGCGTCAATACCTGCGGCCACTAATACTTGCGCAGCGGCGCCTGCAGCTGCCAGCCCAGCGCCCTTACCGGCTTTCGCATTGACAATAAGGCTGGCACGCAGGGTCACGGCTTCAAATCGCCTGGATCCACTGGCGTTACCGGATCAAGTTCATCTACCGGATCAAGTTCATCTACCGGATCAAGTTCATCTACCGGATCAAGTACATCTACCGGATCAAGTACATCTAGTAGATCAAGTTCATCTACCGGATCAAGTTCATCTACCGAGCTCAATTCATCAAGTCCATCGATTGTGGATGCCTCATCATCATTCAATTCGCTAAAATCTTCGCTCTTAGGGCGACGTTTGGCGCGTCGTCGATCATTAGCGAGACTGACGAGAATCGCGATGACTACCAAAACTAAAATAGGTCCCGCGAGCAGGAGCAGGTTGATTGGATCCCCGGTTGGGGTGGCCACCGCTGCAAATATGAAGACGATAAAAATAATCCAACGCCACCAAGAAACTAGGCGCGCACCTGTTAGCACTCCAGCGAAGTTGAGGAGCACGATCATGAGCGGTGCGAGGAACCCAACCCCGAAAACGAGAATGGTTCTAATGAAGAAAGACAGATATCGATCTACCGACACGATGTTTTCAACACCTGCCGGCGTGAAGCCAAATAGAATTTGCATTCCGTAGGGCAGCACGGTGTAGGCGAGCATTACACCGGCCGCAAATAGTGGTGTCGCTACGGCAACAAAACCCAAGGCCCAGTACTTTTCATTTCGGCGTAA
>CAMBQX010000141.1 GCA_945870085.1 Bifidobacterium breve
CCTTCCGGCCGGTGGTCCGATTCTGGGACCGCATTACCCATCCGGCCCAGGTGCTTACCGCGCTACCCCAGGTGGTTTCGATGCTCCTAGATCCCGGTGAGTGTGGTCCGGCATTTCTTGGGCTCCCGCAGGATGTAGCCGCCACCGCATATGACTATCCGGAAGCCTTCTTCGAGCGGAAAGTGCGCGCGATCCCACGCCCACGACCCGATGTCGATGAAGTGGCCGCTGCGATTGTGTTGCTTGCCACCGCGAGGCGGCCGGTGCTCATAGCCGGCGGTGGCGTGCACTACTCACGTGCCGAGGCAGAACTTGCAACTTTCGCCTTAGCCCACGGCATTCCCGTTGTCGAGACCATCGCGGGTAAATCATCACTACTTGCCGACCACCCTTGTTATGTCGGGCCACTTGGGGTTACTGGCGCCGACGCGACCAATGCCTTTTGCGCCCAGGCCGATGTGATCATCGCCGTCGGGACTCGGCTGCAGGATTTCACCACCGGTTCCTGGACCCTATTTTCTCCCACGGCGCGGTTCATCTCGATCAATGCGGCGCGCTTTGATGCCATTAAGCGGGTGTCGGTTGCGGTAGTCGGTGATGCCCGCGAATGCTTGTCGGGTCTGACCGAGGGGCTTAGCGGCTGGAGTGCGCCGGATAGTTGGTTACAAAGTGGCGCGCGGTCACGGGTAGAACTGCAAACATTGGTTGACAGCAGGGCGGCGGCTGACGAAATCGCACCGATGAGTTACGCGCAGGTTATCGCCGCGGTCCACGCGGCCGCGACGCCCGATGATTATGTGTTAACGGCTGCCGGCGGATTACCAGGTGAGCTCAATGTGAATTGGATGAGTAAGGGAATTGCCACATTTGATTGCGACTACGGCTTCTCTTGTATGGGCTACGAGATCTCCGGTGCCTGGGGTGCGGCATTTGCTCGCGATAAGGGCGAAGTATTCGCATTGGTTGGAGATGGATCCTATTTGATGCTCAATAGCGATATCTATGCGTCGGTGCTTTCAGGGAAGAAGTTCATTCTCGTAGTTTTGGACAATGCCGGCTATGCGGTAATCGAAAGGCTCCAGGTAGGCAAGGGCGGGCGCTCTTATAACAACATGCTTCGCGATTCACGCGGTGACGGCAGCGAGGCTCGCGTTGATTTTCGCGCCCACGCGCAGGCCATGGGAGCTTGGGCGGTGCAGGCGGAAAGCGTGGAGGAGCTGGCGGCGGCACTTGCGACCGCCCGCGCAAGTGAGCGAACCAGTGTCATCGTGGTTAGTGCCCGTGAAAATGATTGGACCCCCGGGGGTGCCTTTTGGCAGGTTGGCGTTCCGGAGACCAGCCGGTTAGCCGCAGTGCAATCGGCTCGAGAGCAAATGGACGCGGGTTTAGCTGCTCAGCGCTTGGTTTGACTATCACTCCGAGGTGACCAAGTAGCGCAAAAAAATCGATCCGTCGCTGGTAAGTACCTGTTTTGGTTGCAGTGTCAAACCCGGGAATTGCGAGGGGCTTAGCAGGCGCGCTGCTGAGCCCACGAAAACGGGGCTAACTGTCAGCAGTAGCTCATCAAGGCAGTTGGCTTCAAGTAGTGCCGTAAGTAGTGTTGGCCCACCCTCGCAGTGGATACGCATTAGCCCTCGGGCGGCAAGGGCGTCTATGGCGGTGCGCGGGTTAACCTTATGGGCCCCGCAAGCGATCAGGTCGATTCGATCCGCGAGGTCACTTGGAGCGGCGTCGATTGCGACCTGCGAGGTGAGCACCAGTGACCTTGGGGTCTGCGTGGTTGCCTCTGCGAATAGGGCCAAGTTTGCGGGTAAATTCAAAGTGCTGGAGACGATGGCAAGGGGTATAGGTGCGGGCCGGTAGTTCTCAGCGCGAACCGTGCTAGCACCGACCAAAATCACCTCGGCAGGACGGCGCAATTGGCCAAAGAGGGCGCGGTCGGCGGGGGATGAGATGGATTTTGAGAGCCCATCGGACCCAGCAATACTGCCATCGAGGGTCATCACCATATTGGCCCTCACCCAGGGAAGACCCCGGTTAAGGGGCCAGGGGTATGCCGCTGCCAGGTCTGGCTCCGAAAGCTCAATAATCGGCGCTGGCCACACTCTTTTCACCCGGTCATCGTCGCATGGTCGAGTTATGTGGTTTGCTATGCCCATGGAGATGACCGGAATAATCTCAGGGCTCTTCGCCGGCATCGTTATTGGGCTCATTGCGCGCCTGTTAGTGCCGACTATGCAATCAATCGGCTGCATAGTGACGATCATTATCGGTGTGCTGGGCGCATTCCTTGGCCTAGCGGCAGCGAACTCGTTTGGTTATGGCAATTCATGGTTACTCGTATTCATCACCCAAATATTCATCGCAACCATCTTGGTTGCGATCGTTGCAGCACTGTTCCGTCGCAGTAATACTGGATAATCACTATTTCACTTCGATCCGATATCTAGCAGGAGGTTTCAAATCATGCGTGGACGCCTACTCCGGACCGCAGCAGTTGTCGGTACCGCCAAAGTCACAGCCAATGCGATCGATGATCGCCACGATGCAAAGGCTGCCGCCGCTGCCGCAGAAGCTGCTCCCGCCGCGCCTGCAGCCCCGGCTGCCCCAGCGTTAGCGCCGAGCGATGACATCGTCACCCAGTTGACCAAGCTTGGTGAGCTAAAGGGTGCTGGTGTCCTCAGCGAAGCTGAATTCGAAGCCGCCAAGGCGAAACTACTGGGTTAAATGCGACACTCGGTGTTGGATTCCCAAGGCCGAGGGGCTCTTATCACAGGCGCCGGCGCCAGTGATGGCATTGGCTACGCCACAGCAAGACTCGTAGCCGAATCAGGCGCAGCGGTCTTCTTGGTATCACTCGGCGGGCGGGCCGTTGTTAGAGCTCAAGAGTTAACCGCGGCCGGACACCTCGCGTACGGTGCTAGTTGCGATCTGACCGATCCCGATGCAGTTAAGGCGCTCATGCAAGAGGTTCTTGCCCGGTTGCCAGCCCTTCACGTGGTTGTCAACAATGCGGGCATGACCAGCACCGCCGGTGACTCAGCAAGGGAGTCGGGAACGGTCGAGGAAGTTGAGTTTGCCGGCTGGCGGGCAGGTATCGCCCGTAATCTCGATTCAGCTTTCCTGGTCACCAAAGGTGCATTGCCCGCGCTGCGGGCCAGCGGATCAGGGCGCATCGTTATGGTTGCCAGCGTTACCGGCCCGGTGATGGCAATGGGTGGTGATGTTGCTTATGCGGCGTCCAAGTCGGGCCTGGTCGGCTTAGCTCGCGCTATCGCAATTGATGAAGCCCGCCACGGCGTAACCGCAAATGCGGTAGCGCCGGGCTGGATTTCCACCGGCTCTCAGACACCACACGAGTATGAGCAGGGGCTACGTACCCCGATGGGGCGATCTGCTCGACCAGATGAGGTTGCCTCCGCTATCGCGTGGCTAGCTTCACCCGGTGCCTCTTATGTCACCGGCCAGTGCCTAGTGGTCGATGGAGGCAACTCCATTGCAGAGGAACGCAGATAAACACCTGTTGGCCTTGGCCACTGGGGGTAGCCCCTTGAATATTGAGCCACCACCTTCTTTCCCTTGATTTCACCCAAGGGGCGTGTTGTACTAGTGACCTGAGAATTGCCCGTCAGGTAACGACTAAGTAGGAGCGGCATATGCCAACTTTCGATGTTAATTCGCCTGTTAGCTCAGCGCCGATCGATCGGCTCGCCCTTGGTGTTGGTTGGGTGCGCCCAGGTGTGGCCGGTATCGGCGGCACACTAGACCCCGCCGGCTACTGTGATGTGCCGTCACCTGCGTGCGCTGCTTTCTGTTTTGAGGGTCATGAAGAGTAGCAACTCACAACTCAACGAAGAAGTTCACACCCAAATAGATCTCAACGAGAAGGATGGAACACTAAATGCCAAATTTTGATATTGCTACCCCAGTAAGTTCAGCGCCGACTGATCGGCTCGCACTCGGTGTTGGCTTGGTGCGGCCCGGCGTAGCCGGCACCCTAAACCCATCTATTGTGTTTGTCCGTTGTCTCTGTGCACCCTACGTTTGTTTTGAGGGTAATGACGAGTAGCACCCTTCCCCTCCACTAAGTGGGGTGTTTAACCCTTGTTGCAGGGATAGGTAGAAATGGAAGAACCCCTCGTCTCCGAAGGGTTCATCGTGGACCGTACAAGACTTGAACCGTTCAAGCCACCTTGATCACGTCTAGCGTTTCGCCCTCCATGCGCAATCGGATCGTGTAACCGGCAATGTTCATCTTGGTGGTAAACAAAACTGCCCCGGTTGTCTTCGTGTTCAGCGACCACTTAAGGACCTTGGCATTGGCTTTTCGTCCAACGATGGGAAATGGCGTGTCTGGGATATTCCTGTCAACGCTCACCCAAGCCCCGCTCCCACGACTATCGCGTCATAGGTTCGCGTCAAGGATGGCTCCTGTAACTAAGCGCATTCGACGGTTGGTTGGATCGTAGAACGGAGTTAGTGAAACGGTGGCAGGTCGTGGAATTCCTTTGCACTGAATGGCAAAGCTTGAATTGAGGTCGATTGCCGGGTCGATCACT
>CAMBQX010000142.1 GCA_945870085.1 Bifidobacterium breve
GTGCAAGGCAAAGCGTGAGTTCACCGGTCACGTCGAAGAGACCAATGGACGACGTTTTGCCAAGGGCATTTGCCCAACCTGCGGCACCAAGGTGACGCGCATCCTCGGTAAGGCTGCCCAAGAGGTGGTACCGACATTTGACATTTCCAAAGCTGGTCAGGTCCAACATTAGACAAAATGAGGCGGGGCCCCACTGAGGGGTCTCGCCTCATTACTCTTAATTGCCACTTCTGGCGCGGGCCACGCGGGCCCCGCGGGCCATGGGGAGGTACCGTGATCTGGTGAGCGGAAATTTGCCCTTTGGCTTTGGCGCCCCGGACTCCGGTGGCAATGGGTTCGATATGTCTTCACTTGGAGCGGCCCTGCAGCAATTGGGCCAGATGATGCAAAACCCAAGTAGCGGACCGGTCAACTGGCCGATGGTGAGTGACATTGCCCGAAAGACACTTACCGCAACCGGTGATCACGTGATCGCTGACGCGCAGCAGCGTGCGGTTGTTGAATCGATGCGACTTGCAGACTTGTGGCTTGATGAAGCGACCACATTCCCAGCTGTTGCGTCGCCGCCGCGAGCCTGGAGCCGATCAGAGTGGTTCGAAGCCACATTGCCGATGTGGCAGCGATACATCGAACCTATTGCCATTCAAATGCAACAGGTGGTGGCAGACTCAATGCCAGCGG
Organism: Bifidobacterium breve; assembly: GCA_945870085.1. Classification (GTDB taxonomy): domain Bacteria; phylum Actinomycetota; class Actinomycetes; order S36-B12; family S36-B12. Next base: position 682 of record CAMBQX010000142.1, read on the forward strand.
GCGAAGAGTTTTCGCCTGATGACCTAGCTGCGGCTTTGCCAGAGCAGCTGCGTGGGATGTTCCCCGGTGGTGTGCCCGATGAGATGGCGGCAATGCTCCGCCCGATGTTGGGCATGGTTCAACAACTTGGTGCAGCTGCTTTCAGTATGCAGCTCGGGCAGTCACTTGCGGCGCTAGCACAGGAGGTTGTTGGTGCCGGTGACATCGGAATCCCACTAACGGCCGAGGCAACCTGCGCACTGTTACCGAACAATATTGACTTGATCGGAGAAGGTATCGGTGTTTCGGCAGATGATGTAAGGCTTTATCTTGCCCTTCGCGAGTCAGCGCACCAACGCCTTTTCGCGCATGTTGCTTGGCTACGCCCGCGGCTTGTTGGCGCGATTGAAGAGTATGCAGGTGGAATCCGCGTTGACTCTTCGCGACTTAGTGAGTCAATGGAGGGTGTTGACTTAAGCAACCCGGAGGCCTTGCAGCAATTGATGGCTTCGGGGCTACTACAACCAGCAGATACCGATGAGCAACGGGCGGCTCTCGCCCGCCTAGAGACTTTATTGGCACTGGTTGAAGGTTGGGTCGACGATGTTGTTGACATTGCGATAGCCAATCGGATGCCGAGCGCTGTGGCATTGCGCGAAACAATGCGCCGGCGTCGTGCCGCTGGCGGGCCGGCCGAAAAAATGTTCTCAACACTTGTCGGTATGGAGCTACGGCCAAGATCACTTCGCGAGGCCGCAACCTTGTTTGCTGCGGTGCGTAGTTTGGGGTCACTCGATGATCGTGACGCGCTCTGGGGGCACCCCGATTTGCTCCCCGGTGCTGACGATCTAACCGACCCACTCGGCTTTATCGAACGCAGTAATGAACCTGATGTGGGCTGACGCATACTCGACTTTGAGTTCGTGGCAACCACCAGATGATGCACAAAGGCTACGGCGCGATGAGTACCTAACTTTCTTAGATGCGCACGCAGACGGAGTGTGGCGCGAATGTCGAGTCGGCCACCTGACTGCAAGTGCGTTGGTGATGGATGAGCAGAAGCAGCGGGTCCTGCTCACCTTGCATCCCAAGGTTGGTAGGTGGTTGCAACTTGGGGGCCACATTGAGCCCGGTGATACCTCACTGCGTGCTGCGGCATTGCGCGAGGCAATTGAGGAAAGTGGGATCAACGAAATCCGAATCAGCGCAGAGCCAATGTGTCTTGATCGACATCCGGTGCCATGCGCCGGTACACAAAGTGAGCATCTGGATGTGCAATACCTTGCCTTGGTGCCAAATACCGCGACCGCGGTGATGAGTGCTGAGTCTGATGATTTGCGCTGGTTCACCTTCGATCACTTGCCTTCGGACTTAGACACAAGTGTGCGACGGCTAATTGAGTTGAGCCTTAGCTAGGTGGACGGCCGCTAGCAGGCGCGTAAACAGTAGTCGTTTCGTAATAAACTTTTTATCCACAACCTGTGAAGTCCTTTTTCCTCAGGGAATTTCACCTTTGTGAGATCCATCCTCAGCTTTATCCACCGGCATATGCACCGCATGTCCACAGGCGCACTGGCCATATACACAGTTAGTACCCAGGCTAATCCACAGGCAGCAGGGTCAACTCTGGCCATTTTGGTGACGTGCAGTTGCGCTGGCGATAAGTTGCGATCGACGAAACCTCCGGGATAACGGGTGCAGGTCCGCAAGGGGAAGGTGGACCTGCACTGTGAGCCCCGGAGGTTTCGCTTTTCACCCCTACGTGGCCTTGACGTAGTCTTGGGGGGTGTCAAATCTGGCTTGGTGGCTTATCCCGATAGGGGCCACGATTTTGGCCGTCGCTTGGGCGGCCTTGCGCAGTCGTCCAGCCAAGCCCACCCAAGCCGCTGATGCGATGGAGAACCTGCGCCGATTAAATGATGCGATGGAACGTCCAATGCCAACGCAAAACCCAAGTCCGGGCTCTGAAGGCCAACGACCTAGCGGGCTAGGCAAGTGAGCGAAGCCCCCCAGGTAACTCCCCACGAAGGCAGCGTCATTAGTGAGCCTCGTCGCGGCCGCGCCTTAGTTATCAGTGCCTCTAGTTTGTTGATTCTCGTTTCGGTGGCCCTATTGCTGCCCGTCCCTTTCGTGAAAATGTCTCCAGGGCCGACCTACAACGTGGTAGGTGAGGTTGACGGCTCGCAAGTTATCGAGATCACCGGTACCCAGACCTACCCGACAACCGGCAGTTTTGATATGACAACCGTGATGGAATCAGGCGGCCCGCGAGGTGGCTTGACATTCGTGGACGCGATGGCTTCTTGGTTCAATTCAGCTGACGCGGTGGTGCCGCGTGAACTGATTTATCCAGATGAAGTTTCAGGTGAAGATGTAAAAACACGTCAAGCGATGCTCTTCAACACTTCAGAGTCGGATGCAATTGCAGCAGCTTTGAATTACCTAGAAATGCCCCTTAAGACTGAAGTTGTGGTTACCGCGGTCTACTCCGATACGCCAGCTGCGAACATCCTTCTGCCGAAAGATCATATCCTCTCAGTCAATGGCGTCGAAGTTAATGAGCCCAAAAACGTTAGTGAGAGTGTGCAGTCAAGCCCGGTTGGCACCAAATTTGAATTTGCAATTGATCGAGATGGCGAAGCCGAGAGTATTTCGGTGACTTCTGCTGACAATCCAGATAAGCCAGGCACTCCGTATATTGGAATCGGTGTTGGCATGTTCTATGCGGCAGAGTTCGACATCAACTTCACCCTTCAAGATGTTGGTGGCCCGAGCGCCGGCACCATGTTCGCCGTTGGCATCATCGACAAACTGACGACGGGTGATTTGGCGAAGGGCCGGCATATCGCCGGCACGGGTACTATGTCTCCGGATGGCAAAGTCGGCCCTATCGGGGGCATTAGGCAAAAGCTTGCCGGGGCCCGCGGGGCTGGCGCCGAGCTTTTCTTGATCCCCGCGGTGCACTGCAAAGAGGCGGCGGGTTTTATCCCTGATGGCTTAACCGTTACCCCGATCACGACATTGACCGATGCGGTTAAGGCCGTGGAAACCTGGACTAGCGGAGGCACCGTTTCTGCGTGCCCGGTCAATGCCGTAGATTCTTAACATGACTTTTAATGCGCCGGGCATGAGCCGTTCCGAGGGAGCCTCAGCGGAAGGCCCCCGACGTCGCGGGGGAGTGCTGCTTCCGACTTTGATCATTTTGGGTGTACTCGTCCTCGCGTTTGTGTTATTTACCGGGTTCTACACCGACTGGTTGTGGTATCAGTCGGTGCAGAAGACTCAGGTATTCACGACCTCCCTTGAAACGCGAACGATTTTGTTCTTTGTGTTCGGGCTGGCGATGGCGTTAGTGATCATGCTGATCATGTGGTGGGCGTGGCGCACCCGGCCGACATTTCGTGGAATGACTCCAGATCAAGCCAGCCTTGAGCGCTATCGAGTCGGGATTGATCCATATCGCAAGCGGATTATGTTCGTCGCTGCCGCTGGCTTGGGATTGATGGCTGGGCTGGCGGGGGCTTCCGAGTGGGGCACGTTCTTACTTTGGCGAAATGCCACTGAGTTCGGAATCGTCGATCCTCAATTTGGCTTGGACTTATCTTTCTACACCTTCACTTTGCCTTTTATTCGCTTCCTGCTGGATTTCGGCTTTGCTATAACTATTTTGGCACTCGTCACCGCGGTGGCGGTGCAGTTCCTCTACGGCGGCCTGCGCGTGCAGCCACGTGGTGATCGCTCTACTCCGGCCGCCCAGGTGCAACTCTCGACCATCATCGCAATTATTTTGCTGCTCAAGGCGGTGGCGTACTGGTTTGATCGTTTCTCACTGGCGACCCAAAGCCAAGCTCTGGTCACTGGATTCACGGGGCTTAAATACAC
>CAMBQX010000143.1 GCA_945870085.1 Bifidobacterium breve
AATTCGGGGTAAATACACTCCATCACCAAAGTTCCGTTGGCTGTCCACCATAATCCGTACTATTGCAGGGATTCTAGCATGTTTTTTGCAGTGTTTTTAATCGGTATTTTGCAGCATTTGAAACCCGTGCTTTGCAATCCGGGACAGCCAAGGGCGGCCCCCCTTTCGGGGAACCGCCTTTGAATGAAACTGTGTTGCGGAAGTCCGACTACCGGGGACTTCGAACTTCGTTAGAAGTCCGACTACCGGGGACTTCGAACTTCGTTAGAAGTCCGACTACCGGGGACTTCGAACTTCGTTAGAAGTCCATACCCCCCATGCCGCCGTCGCCGCCGCCCATTGGCGGGCCGGCCTTTTCTGGCTTGTCAGCGACAACAACCTCGGTGGTCAAGAACAGACCGGCAATCGAGGCTGCGTTCTGCAGCGCCGAGCGGGTTACCTTGGCTGGGTCGATGATGCCCGACTTGATCATGTCGACGTACTCGCCGTTTGAAGCATCCAGGCCGTGACCGACAGGTAGCTCGCGCACCTTCTCAGCCACTACGCCACCTTCAAGGCCAGCATTCTCAGCGATCTGCTTGAGCGGTGCACTCACGGCCACGCGAACGATGTTCGCGCCCACGAGCTGCTCATCGGTCAGGCCGAGTGCATCGATCTTGGCCGTTGCCGACTTCATGGCCTGAATGAGTGCCACGCCGCCACCGGCGACGATGCCCTCTTCGATAGCTGCCTTGGCGTTGCGCACGGCATCTTCAATGCGGTGCTTGCGCTCCTTGAGCTCGACCTCGGTTGCAGCGCCAACCTTGATGACCGCAACGCCGCCGGCCAACTTGGCCAACCGCTCCTGCAGCTTCTCACGGTCATAGTCGCTGTCCGACTTCTCGATCTCGGCACGAATCTGGTTCACGCGACCTTGAATCTGCTCAGGGTCACCTGCACCTTCAACGATCGTGGTCTCATCTTTGGTGACGACAACCTTGCGTGCGCGACCCAAGAGGTCGAGCGTGGTGCCATCAAGCTTGAGGCCTACTTCTTCAGAGATAACCTGCGCGCCGGTCAAGATCGCGATGTCTTGCAGCATCGCCTTGCGACGGTCACCAAAGCCTGGGGCCTTGACCGAAACCGAACGGAAGGTGCCACGGATCTTGTTGACTACCAGTGTTGCTAGGGCTTCGCCTTCAACATCTTCGGCGAGGATGACCAGCGGCTTGCCGCTTTGCATGACCTTCTCGAGGATTGGCAGGACGTCCTTGACGGAAGAGATCTTGGAGTTCGCGATGAGGATGTAGGGATCCTCAAGCTCGGCCTCCATGCGCTCTGGGTCGGTGACGAAGTACGGCGAGATGTAACCCTTGTCGAAGCGCATACCTTCGGTGAGCTCAAGCTCAAGACCGAAAGTATTGCTCTCTTCAACAGTGATGACGCCTTCCTTGCCGACCTTGTCCATTGCCTCGGCGATCAGGTCGCCGACTTCCTGGTCGCCACCAGCGGAGATCGCGGCCGTCGAAGCAATCTGCTCCTTGGTCTCGACATCCTTGGCCATCAAAAGCAGCTCGTCGCACACAATGGTGACAGCGCGATCGATGCCCTTCTTAAGTGCCATCGGGTTGGCACCAGCGGCAACGTTGCGCAGACCTTCGCGCACGAGCGCTTGGGCGAGCACGGTTGCGGTGGTGGTGCCGTCGCCTGCGACGTCATCGGTCTTCTTGGCGACCTCTTTAACCAGCTCGGCGCCGATCTTCTCGTAAGGATCCTCGAGGTCGATTTCCTTGGCGATGGATACACCGTCGTTGGTGATAGTGGGGGCTCCCCACTTCTTTTCAAGGACTACGTTGCGGCCTTTGGGGCCGAGTGTGACCTTGACGGCGTCGGCTAGCACGTTCATGCCACGCTCGAGGGCCCTGCGGGCCTCCTCATCAAATGCAATCATTTTTGCCATGGGGCCAGTTCCTCCGGGAACGTCCGTAAGTTGTCACTCTCGGGTGTCGAGTGCTAACGCAAAAGTTAGCACTCTCACCCCGAGAGTGCAAATGCACGGTCCAGGCCTCCGTCAGGTGGCAGGATCTGGAGATGGCAGCCCGCAGTTATCGCCCCCCACGGGAGTGGCTACTAGCCGATGGCAAGTGGCCAACCGGGCCATTTACCCCGGGGGCCCCGCCCTATGTAAAGGTGACCGCGGCCATCGTGGCCAATTACCTGGCCGCGGCCGGCACCCGCAGCCTGCGGTCGGTGGCCCGGGCCGCCGGTATTGACGCCACCAGCCTTGGTCGCACCCTGGCCGGCGAAACCGTGCCCGATGTGCACACCGTGGCGGTGCTGGAGGACGCCCTCCAATGCGAGCTTTGGCCGGTTTGGGCCACTCGGGGATATTCAAAAGGTGACGGGTAGGGAGCCACTAGCTATTGAAGCCCACACCAAACCGGTCTAGTACACGAAGCCAGCGGCCTCTTTTACCCGTGCGGTCCTCGCGCGCCAGGGCTGCACGGGTGAACTGGACTGTTGGGTACCGAAGGGGCTCGGGCGGAAATCGCATTGGTTTCTTTTGAACCAGGGTGAGCCTCGTGCGTTCGGTGCTACGCGCAGCCAATAGATCCAGTGCGGTGAGCGCCCCGAACCTCGAAGCCGCTACCCCCAACCCGGTATAGCCCACTGAGTAGGCCATGCGCCCATCAAGTGCCGTGCCTATCAATGGGGTGAACCGTGAAGTCGAATCGATCAGCCCCGCCCATCGGTGGGTAAATCGCAGGCCACGCAATTGCGGAAAAGTATCAAAGAACTGATTCGCCAGCAGTTGGTGTGATCTATCGCGCTGCTCCCGCGCCGCACTTGTTTGGTTTCCGAAGTAATACACCGCGTCGTAACCACCCCAGAGAATTCGATCGTCGGGTGTGCGGCGATAGTAATGAAACTGATTACCCGAATCCGTCATCCCCTGGTTTTCCAGCCAGCCGATATCGGTCAGTTGGGTAGAACTCAGCGGCTCAGTGACAAGTACGTGGTCGTAGATCGGCAACACCCAAGATCGCAGCCTGCGAAGCAGCGGAGGGTACGCATTAGTGGCTAGCAATACTTGCCTAGCGCGAACCGCGCCCAGAGGGGTTCTAACTGCCAGTCCAGATCCCGAAATCTTCACTCCGGTGACTTCGGTGGTCTCATGGATGAGCACGCCACGTGTCAGCGCCGCACGTTTTAAACCCCAGCACAACATTGCCGGGTCCAGTAGGCCGCTGCCGCTTCGCAATCGCATGCCGGCGAGGTAAGTCGGAGAATCGACATCCGCACGTACTTGTTCGACATCAAGGAATGAGGCGTCTTCCCCAAACCGTTGATGCAATTTCGTTGATTGGCGCAATTGATCAACTTGGTGAGGTTTCGTAGCTACCGCCGTCTTTCCGCACAGGCGAAGTCCCGCATCAATGCGTTCGGCCTCGATGAATTTCGCAATGTCAGCCAAGTTCTCTCGCCCCATGCGCAATAGCGTTTCCAGTTCGACCGGCCAAATCGCTAGTCCGTGCGCAATGCCATGGGTGAGAGATTCTGAGATAAATCCACCATTTCGCCCCGATGCACCAAAGGCGATGGACTTTGCTTCGAGTAAGACCACACTGCGCGACGGGTCGGCTTCGCGGGCTGAAATCGCCGCCCAAAGACCGGTCAGGCCGCCACCGATAATTACCAGATCTGCGCTGATCTGCCCGATGAGCGGTGAACACATCGGCGGAGCGTCCTGGCGATCCGTCCAAAACGGGATCGGGGCCGCGTCACTTAATGCATCATTAGCGCTGGACATAATTGTGCTCATCTGTTCAGCACCACCGCTTTTTCGGCGGGCCAGGCTAGGTGCGCGATGGCTCCACGCGAGACGCTGGCTGATCCGTGGCAGGTGAGCACAACGGGAACTTCATGGCCCGGCACCAAAACCGCGATAGTCGATGCGCCGCCAAAGAACTGGGTCTCAAGCACCGTACCGGTAAGTAGCCCAGCGCCTTCAACTATCTGGATGTCTTCGGGTCGAACCATTAAATACGCCGCACCACTTACCGCTGGTACTGCTTCTTTACCCGGAAGCAACCCAATATTCGGGACGTCGACGCCCCCGATGGCCGCGACCCCCGCAAACATGTTGCTGGTACCGATGAAGTCGGCAACAAAAACACTAGAAGGCCGCTGATACATCCCAATCGGGGTATCAATCTGCAACACCTGACCTAGTGACATCACGGCAATTCGATCTGCCATTGACATGGCCTCTTCTTGATCATGGGTAACGACCACGAAGGTGATGCCCACCTCATGCTGCAATCGCTTCAGTTCAAGTTGCATCTCAGCACGGACTTTGCGATCAAGGGCGGAAAGCGGCTCATCAAGCAGCAGTAAGCGCGGACGTTTCACGATGGCTCTGGCAAGTGCAACTCGCTGCCGTTGGCCGCCCGACAATTGGGCCGGCCGGCTCTTCGCTTTATCTTTTAGGCCGACCGTCCCTAATACTTCATCGA
>CAMBQX010000144.1 GCA_945870085.1 Bifidobacterium breve
TCACCAGGCAGCCCAACCGCGAGCGGCGTCTCACTGCCATCAGGAGCTTTGACCATGAAAACAATGTTCTTCAAGGTGTCAGCTGCCGTCCAGGCTCGATCGCTGCGAACCAAGTCACTTCGCTCATTCGAGTGGTCGACCAAAGCTGCAATCGTGGGGGTGTTTGGTGTTTGCTCTGCGTGTGCCGCCGGCACGAGCGAGTAATCGAGTGCAGCGGGTGCGGGCGTGATAACCGCCTCAACGTTGGCCGCATAATCACACGTGGAACAGCGAACAAATGTATCTTCACCTACTTCGGTCGGCGCCAAGAATTCTTCGCTCGCTGACCCGCCCATGGCTCCTGACATTGCTGACACGATGACAAATTCAAGGCCAAGGCGAGTGAAGGTATCTACATAAGCATCACGATGCCGTTGATATGAATACTCAAGGCCAGCATCGTCAATATCAAATGAGTAAGAATCCTTCATCACGAACTCACGGCCGCGCAAAATGCCAGCCCGAGGGCGAGCTTCGTCACGAAACTTCGTCTGGATCTGATAAATCACGAGCGGCAGATCCTTGTATGAGGAGTACTCCCCCTTGACAAGCAAGGTGAACATCTCTTCATGGGTTGGTCCCAGCAGGTAATCTCCACCTCGCCGATCTTGCAGCCGGAACAAGGTATCGCCGTACTCGGTCCAGCGGCCGGTGAGCTCATATGGTTCGCGCGGAAGCAGCGAAGGAAAGTGCACCTCTTGGAATCCCGCGCGATTCATTTCTTCGCGAACGATGCTCTCAATATTGCGGTAGACCAAATACCCAAGGGGCAACCAAGAAAAAACACCAGGGGCAACTCTGCGAACATATCCAGCGCGTACCAGCAGCCGGTGACTTGGTACCTCGGCGTCAGCCGGATCCTCGCGCAGGGTCCGTAGGAACAGTGTTGACATTCGCAGCATCGCCAAACCCTATCGGCAGCCGATCATGATGATCAGAAGAGTACGGTGGTGAAGGTTTCAGATTGGGTGAAGCCCACACGGGCATAGGCCTTGCGCGCCGCAAAATTGAAGTCATTGACATAAAGTGAAACATTCGGAGCGACTTGCTCTTGGGCGATATTGACGACCGCGGCCATACCTGGTGCGGCCAACCCCCGACCCCGATATGCCGGCGCCACCCAAACCCCTTGTACCTGGCAGGCTGAGCGTGTGGATGAGCCAATCTCAGCTTTGAAGATCACCTCACCATTATCTATTCGGGCAATCGCATGACCTGAGTGAATAATTTCGGCAATTCGAGCGCGATAGGCACCGGCCACGCCACCTACTACCGGCGAAATACCAACCTCGTCAGTGAACATTTCAACGCAGGCCGGAACAAGGAGGTCAAGTTCACTTAACTCCACCAGCCGCACCCGGTCGTCCGCGGCAACTAAAGGCGGCGAATCAAGAGACAAGAATGGTTGATTAGTGCGGACTTCACGGGCCGGACCCCATGCCGGTTCAAGTAGTCGCCAAAGATCTCGGACTTCTTCGGCTGGCCCGACAAATGAAGAGCATCGGCGCGGTAGCGGGCGAAGGCGATCAGCAAATGCGGCTCTAGACGCGGCAGTTGTAGCGATCGGGACTAGGTTTGCGCCTACATAGACCATGGAATGCAAGCGATCCGCGGTGAAGTAACCCCAGAGGTCACCGCCGAGGCGCCAAGGATCAGTACCGGCAATGTGGACTCGAGAGTCAACAAAGCAGTTGACCACGCGATCTTGAGCCAGCAGAGTCTGCACTTGGGCAAGATCACTTGACCCAATGCCCCGAACCAACCCGGTCATTACGTTGTCGATTGTCATGTGACTAGCCAGTTACGCGGTGATAACGATTGGGTCGCCGGAAACGTCACCCATCTGTTCCGCCAACTTAAGGGCTTCCTCGATCAAGGTTTCGACGATCTGGGATTCGGGGACAGTCTTGATCACTTCACCGCGCACGAAAATCTGACCTTTTCCATTACCCGACGCAACTCCAAGGTCAGCCTCACGAGCTTCACCCGGCCCGTTGACAACGCAACCCATAACAGCGACGCGCAGCGGGACATCTAACCCTTCTAGTCCCGCGGTCACCTGCTCAGCCAAGGTATATACATCAACTTGCGCCCTCCCACATGATGGGCAAGAAACAATTTCCAAACCACGTTGGCGAAGGTTCAGCGACTCCAGAATTTGATTTCCGACTTTAACTTCGTCAACAGGCGGTGCCGAAAGTGAAACGCGAATGGTGTCGCCGATCCCGCGGCTTAGGAGCGCACCGAAAGCCACCGCGGATTTGATGGTTCCTTGGAAAGTTGGCCCGGCTTCGGTTACCCCAAGGTGCAATGGGTAGTCGCATTGCGCGGCTAGCTGGATGTAGGCCTCAACCATGATTACCGGATCGTGATGTTTTACCGAGATCTTGATATCGCCGAACCCGTGCTCCTCAAATAACGATGCCTCCCAAAGTGCGGATTCAACAAGGGCCTCAGGTGTGGCTTTGCCGTACTTCTTCAGTAATCGAGGATCAAGGGAGCCGGCATTGACTCCGATCCGAATCGGGGTGCCAAGGTCACCGGCGGCCCTCGCAATTTCGGCCACTTTGTCATCGAAGGCTTTGATGTTTCCGGGGTTGACTCGCACCCCAGCACAACCGGCATCGAGTGCGGCAAAAACATATTTGGGCTGGAAGTGGATATCTGCGATGACCGGGATACCCGATTTGCGCGCGATCTCAGGTAACGCATCAGCGTCGTCTTGGCTCGGCACCGCGACTCTAACTACCTGACACCCCGAGGCAGTTAGTTCAGCAATCTGCTGCAAAGTGGCATCCACATCAGCCGTCAAGGTCGTGCACATTGACTGCACACTGATCGGGGCATCACCCCCGACGGCCACCGGATGGGTGGGGTGTTTCAGCAGGATCTGCCGGGTTTTACGCCGGGGGGCGAGTACCTGGGGAGGTGGCAGCGGAATACCTAAATCAATGCTCACAGGCCTAGTATCCCTGACTTCGGGCTCGGGCGCACGCAGCCATGTGGGCTACTACCCCGATCCGGCCGCCAAAAGCAAAGCAATGAGCGAAATTGGTAGCCCAAAGTCACTAATTAAGTTCCGTGAGTTACCGGGTTTGAAGTTCTTTGCGAACGGCATCTGCTTTGTCTGCTGCACGCCGGCAAGAACCAAGAAAACGACAACCGGGACACTAATCACTAACCAGGCTTCGGGCCCACGAAACATCGCGAGCAATCCGGCGATACCAATACCCAAATGCGCTTACCACGCTGGGTGCGCACGTTTTGGTCGTGAAATCGCCCGAAAACGCAGTTTTCACGACCAAAACACGCGCACTCACCAAAGTCTTCGGCGTGCAGGTGGTCAACCCAGGCTTCGGGCCCGCGAAACATCGCGAGTAATCCGGCGATACCAATACCCAAATGCGCTTACCACGCTGGGTGCGCACGTTTTGGTCGCGAAAACCCCCGAAAACGCAGTTTTCACGACCAAAACACGCGCACTCACGAAAGTCTTCGGCGTGCGGGACGTCAACCCAAGCTGATTGGCTTAATTAGATCCGCCCAAATCACAATTACGCCCATGCAAACCAACGCGGCAGCCACCACATAGGCGACCGGCAGCAAACGAGCAATATCAACAGGCCCAGGATCTGAGCGGCCTCTGACTTTGGCGATCCACCTGCGCAACCCCTCATACAGGGCGCCGGCAACATGGCCGCCGTCCAGAGGTAATACCGGCAACAGGTTAAATAAAAATAGGAAGAGATTCAATGAGGCTGCGAGGCCTAAGAAGGTAGCGGCCTTTGACATTAATGGTTCATCCATAGCGGCAATCTCACCACCAATTCGGCTAACTCCCACCACGCTGACGGGGCTGTCGATAGCGCGTTCACCACCACCAATCAAGGTATCCATAACTAGTTCATACAGGCGCACGGGTAGTGAGATCAAGGCCTTCACGGACGCAGCCGTGATGTCCCACATATAGCCAGGCACGGTTGCCCAAGACTGGGAGACAAACTCAAATTCCGGACGCATGCCGATGTACCCAGAAGTTTCTGTCTCACCGGTGGGGTTACCGCGGTCGTCATATACCGGCCGATCAATCGTGGCGATTGCGATCGGCGCTTCCATCACTTGGTCGGCGCGAATAAAAGTCAAAGTGGCCGTTGTGTCCCCATGGGCTCTGATCCAAGTTGTGGCTTGATCCCAAGTGGTGAACGATTCGCCATCAATCGCCGTGATGACATCGCCACCAATTAGCCCCGCCGCCGCAGCTGGAGCAAGTTCGGTACCTGTTGGGCACTGCCCAGAAGGTAACGAGGCACCTGTTGGCTGCGCGAGCGAAGGCGTGCACGGCACTACGCCGGCTACCTGCAAGCTCGGCTGCGGCAGGCCGATACCAACCAGCATGATCGTGAAGAGCACAAACGCGAACAGCAAGTTCATCACCGGACCGCCGAGCATGACCAC
>CAMBQX010000145.1 GCA_945870085.1 Bifidobacterium breve
GTGGAATACGCCCGGCGTTTCGATGTCCCAATTCACGTGCGCTCATCCTTCTCCGATCGAGAGGGCACATTTGTTTTGTCACCGGCTGCAATCGCAGCCGCGGTAGCCGAAGGAAGAGCCATGGAGCAACCCATCATTTCTGGAGTCGCGGCCGACACCAATGACGCCAAGATCACCGTGGTGGGTGTACCCGATCAACCGGGCCGGGCGGCGGCGATTTTCGGCGCCCTTGCAGATGCCGGCATCAATGTCGACATGATCGTGCAGAACGTGTCAGCCGCATCGACCGGGCGCACCGATGTGACTTTCACCTGCCCTCAAGGAGTCGCACAAAAGGCGACCAAGGCCTTGGAGATAGCGCAAGGCGCGATTGGTTTTGAGTCGTTGTTGGTTGATGATCAAATTGCTAAAGTTTCACTCGTTGGCGCGGGCATGCGTTCGCACCCTGGTGTTTCAGCAACTTTCTTCTCCGCCCTTGCTGAGGCCAGCATCAACGTCGAGATGATTTCAACTTCCGAAATTAGAATCTCAATCGTGACCCGTGTGGATGACGCCAAGCGTGCGGTACAGGCACTGCATACCGCATTTGGCTTAAATGCCGATGGTGAGGCTGTTGTTTACGGAGGGTCCGGAAGATGAGTCGTAGACCCGTTGTCGCGGTAGTCGGTGCGACCGGCCAAGTTGGCACCGTCATGCGCCGACTACTTGATGAACGTGACTTCCCGATGCAGCAGGTTCGGTTCTTTGCATCTGCGCGGTCAGCGGGCACCACATTGCCGTGGCGCGGCACCGAGATCCTCGTTGAGGATGCCGAGACAGCTGATCTAACCGGCATCGACATCGCACTGTTTTCCGCTGGTGGGGCGTCATCTAAAGTGCTGGCCCCGAAGTATGCGGCGGCCGGTGTCATAGTGATCGACAACTCATCGGCTTGGCGGATGGACCCGGACGTGCCCCTGGTAGTCAGCGAAGTCAACCCGCAGGCAATTGGCGAGGCCCGCAAAGGGATTATCGCTAATCCCAATTGCACCACGATGGCTGCGATGCCGGTATTGCAGCCCTTGCACGCTGAGGCCGGGCTGCGCCGCCTGATAGTAAGTTCATACCAAGCGGTATCTGGCAGCGGGCTTGCCGGCGTCAAAGAACTCGATGAGCAGGTGCGCGCTGCGATGACCCAAGACATTGCAGGCCTTACTCATGATGGCGGCTCGGTAAACTTCCCGCAGTCGCAGAAGTATGTGCGCACCATCGCATTTGATGTCATTCCGCTAGCGGGCAATATTGTTGATGACGGCTCCCTCGAAACCGATGAGGAACAAAAACTGCGCAATGAGAGCCGAAAAATCCTTGGTATACCTGACTTACTTGTCTCAGGAACTTGTGTTCGTGTGCCCGTCTTCACCGGCCACTCCCTTGCTATAAACGCCGAGTTTGATCGCCCAATAACTCCGGAGCGGGCGACGACACTGTTATTGGGTGCACCCGGTGTCGAATTATCAGAAGTTCCAACTCCACTGCAGGCGGCCGGCGCTGACCCGTCATTCGTCGGTCGCATCCGCCAAGATTCATCGGCGGCCGGCGGCAAAGGCCTAGCGCTGTTCGTCAGCAATGACAATCTGCGCAAAGGTGCGGCGCTGAACGCGGTGCAAATCGCTGAACTTGTCGCTGCCAATTTGGATTGAGCGCGCGGTGCGCTTAGCGCCTCCTACTTTTCTAGCAGCACGCGAAGGTGCTCGACACCTGCGTCAACAGCTCCACGCACCCAGCCGTACGGTGCCTGCGCGGTCGCTTGAAGAAATTGAACGACCTCCGTAGTAATCACCTCGCCCGGTAATACATTGGCCACCCCCGGCGGGTAGGCGGCCAAGGTATCGCCCGAAATGCGCCCAATGGCCTGCACCGCAGGTACCACCTCGGCTTCGGCAAAATAGGCCTCACGCACATCGCGGGCCCTGGGCCCGGTCGGGGGCAAAATAATTGGTTGCCGATCTCTTTGCCGCGGGGATTTCGAGTCGGGCTCCGGCAGCGCATGCAATGCATCGACTAGGAACCCAGCGTCAAGGCGACTGCCCGCACCTACGATTGCGACAATCACTGAATCGGTTGCCATCTCTACATGGATACGACTAGTTGCTTCTAGTAGCCGTCTTGCTTCGAAGCCCGGTACCCCGACTGAACTCGTATCGACCACCAGGTGAAGTGGATCCAAGGCAATCACGTCAGGTGAGGCGAGCATCGCTGGTGATGGATCAACAAATCTCCCACCTTCAGCGAGCAGGGCCCGCGCGAGATTCACGTCGTTAATGCTGGCCTGAATTCGATCGTGGCTGAGGTAATAAAGGTCGCGTCTAGCCAGGTCAAGTGAACCAAACAAGATTGCCGACGGGCTGGTGGTTTGCAAGGTCAGCAGTGCTCTGTTTACTCTGACTTCTAGGAGCTCCGCGAATGGGCCGTGCCCCAGATGCAGCATTGCTGATTGGGAAAGGCTGCCGGCAAGTTTGTGGGTACTCGAGATGACGAGGTCTGCGCCATTTGTCAGTGCGCTGGTAGGGAGGTTCGGATGAAATCCGAAATGACTGCCCCAGGCTTCGTCAACAACCAGTGGGACTCCGTGGCGATGCGCGATTACCGCGAACTCGCGCACATCACTTACCGCACCAAAGTAAGACGGGGTGACTACATAGGCGGCGGCGGCCCCAGGGTGCATAGCTAAGGCGGTGTCGAGAGCTGCGGGGGTAAGGCCGTGGGCGATGCCAAGGTCTACATCAATATTTGGATTGACGAATTCCAAACTCAGGCCAGCCAAAATGGCGCCGTCAATTACCGAAGTGTGAACTGAACGCTGCGCGACCACATGTGCACTGAGCCCGCGCAGGGCTAGGCAGGCTGCATTGTTACCTTGCGAGGCGCCGTTGGTGAGAAACCAGGTGCGCTTGGCGCCCCATGCATCAGCAGCAAGTTCAAGAGCCTCCTGCAATGGGCTGGCACCGGATGCCCCGGCCGCCGGTAGGTCCACCCCTTCGGTGAACATTGGGATGTCCATAGCCAGCAGTTGGCTCCCTGCGAGGGACTGCAGCGCCGGGTAATTGTGAGGCTGATCTTGGTGGCCCGGGACACCCAATCTGGTCCAGCCCTGCTGGGCGTTTTGGTGCAATGCTTCGGCGTATGGGGCTCGAGCGTGCCGATCATTTTGCTGGGGCATACCCCATTCATACCCCCGAAGCCTTATTGTTCCAACTACCTGGTTGGTGCGGGTGACAACAATCTGGCAAAAATGCCACCAGATGGTGCTAGTCAGACAACAATGAGGGAAAGTTATCTGAAATCACCTTTAGTGGAGGAGTCTCATATGCGTATCTGGAAAACGGTAGCTACCGCGAGTATTTTGGCTCTGACCGGCGTTTTCGCGGTCGGCTGCGGTTCTAGTGGCGGAACAACGGCCGAGAGCGCGGCGCCTACGGTTGCCGCCCCGGCGAGCGCCACCCCAACGGAGGCAGCTCCAGCACCGAGTGAGGCGGTACCCGCCGAGCCCACGACATTGCTAGAACGGATTCAGCGTGACGGGGTGCTGCGAGTGTCAACCGACCCGGCATACCCACCGCAGTCATCATTTGATGATGGCACCGGCACATGGGAAGGATTTGATATTGATGTAGCGACCGAAATTGCTAAGCGCCTGGGTGCCGAAGTGCAATGGGAAACCCCATCATGGGATGTGCTCACCGCGGGTAAATGGAATGACCGTTGGGATATTTCCGTAGGCTCGATGACAATCACCGATGAGCGGGCGACAGTTCTTGATTTCACGACCCCCTATTACTTCACCCCTGCAGGGGTTGCGGTTGGCGCCAAGAGCGACATCACCTCGATTGATCAACTATCGGGCAAGCGGGTTGGTGTATGCGGTGCATGCACCTACGAGTTCTACCTGAACCGCACCTTGAAGATCCCGGGATTCGATTTCGAATACCTAGTGCCAGAGGACATTGAAATAGTCACCTATGACACCGACTCCACTGGAATCCAGGACCTTGCGCTCGGCCGCATTGACGCAATGGTGTCTACGATCCCGACCCTTGAAGAGGCTATCGAGAAGGGAAAGAAGATAACTTTGCTCGGGGATCCAATCTTCCAGGAGCCACTTTCGGTAGCCACCGATAAGAGTTCACTACTACCAGTTGACACCCTCGTCGCGGAAATTAATACGGTCATTGAAGCCATGCGTGCCGATGGCACTTTGAGTGATCTATCAATGAAGTGGTACGGGGTCGATTTCACCAAGGGCGCTGGCTCCTAGTCACCAATGAGTAATACCCCGACGGTGGAGGCCGTGCCGCATCAGCGGCACGGCCTCGCGGAGTCTCTGGAGATAGCTAGCCTCAAGGTGCCCTTCCGGATTAAAGTCGCTTTGGTCTGGCTGGTTATCGGTGGGCTCCTGCTTGTTGGG